>CAJXNE010000041.1 GCA_913056285.1 uncultured Zetaproteobacteria bacterium
AGCGCCGGGCCATTGGGGGCCGCCGTCTTCCTTTCTCTTGGATTGCCTCCGGTAGCCTATATTGCCAGCGAGGCTACAACTGCTCTTGCGATGCACGGTGTAAAGACAATGGTTTACCAGCACTACATCGTTGTTGGTCGTGACTTCTGGTTTCTGGCTGCGCTGATGGGAATCGCAATGGTTCTTGGCACATGGTCGGCCAAGCGTGTGATTGAGCGCATGCCCCGTGAAACATTTCAGCGGTTTGTCGCCATCTTGTTAGTGGCAATCTCGGGCTACATGATGATCCATGGCTAGAAATGTTGTAACGGGCGTAACGAAAGAACCCACCTGATATAAACACACGACGCGATTTTCAGCGGGCGAGGTGGTTACACCGCAAGTGATTGCCCATGAATAGTTAGCCACGATTTCGCGGATGTATGCATGGGGGATATTGATTGCACCAAGGCCCAAAACTGGCTGGAGTGGTTTGGGTGAATCAGGTGGCAGAGTTCATGCACTACGACATCATCAATCACCCATGCAGGCGCCATGATCAAGCGCCAGTTGAAATAGATGCGTCCATCATGATGACAGCTGCCCCAGCGGCTTTTATAGGCTTTGACGCCGACATGGATGGGGTGCTTGCCGGTTTTTTGCGCCAATTCCCGGCAGCGTTGGCTGAAATGCGTTTCGGCCTGCTGGCGGTACCAGCGCACGATTTGTCTTTTTGTTGATTCCGGATCGGGTGCGGGATGTGAAACCAGCAGTTCATGGCCGTAAAGCTCAATGCTGCGTTTGCCTTGCTGGACGCGTAACCGATAATTCGCGCCAAGCAGCAGGAAGGCTTCACCCGAAGTAAATGTCTTTGGAACAAAAGCGGTTCTTATTTCCCGATTAAAATAGAGTTTCTTCTCAATCCAGCCTCTTTTATCCTGTATGAAACGATCAATCAGCTCGGCAGGCATACGGTTCGGAACCAATACTTCCACCCGGTTATCCGCCCGAACGATGATGCTTGCGGTTTTGCGTTTGGGCCTGCGAATGATGGTGTAGTTTATGTGTTCCACCTATAACCCGTATTGTTTTGAATCAAGTATTGAGGACGTGGTGGGCGTCGCAGTATTGGCAGGATACGGTAATTTTACCCGATGCATCGGCCAGTGAAGCCAATTGTTCGGCGGGTAGATTTTGGATGGCTTTGGCCATCTTTTCGGGGCTGCAATCGCACTGGTAGCGATATGCATCGGTGCCGGCCAGTTTACAGCGCAAGTCTTCAAAATAGTGCAGTAAGGATTCCGGTGCGTCGTTATCCAGTGCCTGATTCGGGATTTTGGCCATCGTCTCGACAGCCTTGAACCAGTGATCATCGTCGCAGCCCGGCATGGCTTCAATCATGATGGCCAGATCGCCATGCAGGATAATATCCGCCCGGATTTGCACCGACTGATTCAAATAATGGATCAGATGATCAGCCAGAAAATCAGAATCGTGTTCGATGGTGGAGATATACGGTTGACCCACGCCCAGGTCGCGTACGGTGGAGAGGCGAATTGGTGAGCCCAACCAACCGCCTACGCCATCGCTATGATGCACCGCGGACTTATCTTCCTGCCAGTTGAGATAACCGCGCACCGCGCCAAGACGCGCCTCAACCAGAATGCGTTGCAATGGGGCAGGGCAGGTGGCATCGAGTTGCAATACCTGACGCATGCCACCTTTGCTGATGGACAGCAACAGGATGGAGGCCAACAGGCTCTGATCAAACAGGCTTGCAACCGGGCCATTCAGGCCATGAATGCGATTGGCGTCGGCAAACAGGTGTTTGGCGCGAATCACCACGCCTCGGCTATGCGCTTCCGGCAGCAGGAAGCGAATCAGTTGATCTGTGTTTTCAGCCATGCATGAACCTCGGTGAGTGAGTCAAAACAGTGATCGGCGCCAACCTCGGCGAGTTCCTGTGCAGAAAATGCATCGCACAGGCCCAGCGCGCGGCTACCTGCTCGGGTGGCCGATTTCATATCTGCAATGCCGTCACCGACCATGACAGTGTGTTGGGGCGCTATGTTCAAACGTTTGCAGGCCAGCAGCACAGGGGCCGGATCGGGTTTTTCTGCTCGCCCATCCATTTTGCCAATCACCGTGTCAAAATAATGCGACCAGTTCAAGGCATCCAGTTGCGCTTCGGCGCGAATCTGACTTTTGCTGGTGACGATGGCGGTCGGGATATCGCAAGCCTGCAACCACTGAAACAGGGTTTCTGCACCTGCCAATGGTTTGATTTTCTGCAAATAATCCTCATCGTGAATTTCCAGAAAACGTATGACTGCTTCATTCTTACGTTCGCCGAACAATGCCTTCATGCTACAATCGCCTTTTCCGGTGTGCCGTTTGACTTCTTCGGGTGTCATCTGCGGCATACCGAATTCGGCAAAAGTCTGGTTCAGGGCGCGAATAATCGGAGGGAAGGCATCGACTATGGTACCATCCATATCCAGCAGTACAGCTTTAATCATGTGGATACCTTTAATGTTTCAAATTCGTCCAGCATCAAACGGCGCAATTGCATGGACATGGGGCCGGGGATCCCCGTGCCGACTTTTTCGCCATTGATATGGCAGACCGGCATTACTGCATTGGTAGTGCTACTCATCATGCATTCAGTAAGCCCTGTTTCTGTCAGCTTCCATGGCCGTTCTTCCACGCTGATCCCCTGCGCTTTGGCAACCTTTAAAACCATCTGACGGGTAATACCGCCGAGCACCTGATGATCCAGCGGGTGCGTGACCAGCATGCCGTGAATGGCAGCGAAACAATTGGTGGCGCAACCTTCCAGTACGTTACCATCTTCATCCAGCCAGAATGTTTCATCGGCGCCGCGATAGGCCGCTTCCTGTTTGCCGATGACGCTGGCCAGCAGGGCGATGGATTTGATATCGCAGCGTTTCCAGCGCATATCTTCGAGCGTAATAGCGGCAACGCCAGCGGATATTTTTTGTGCCGATGGCATGGGTAAATTGCGTGATGTGATGACCATGGTTGGCGTTAATTCAGCGCCTGGAAGGTGCGAGCGCGGTGCTGCGCCGCGTGTGATCTGCACATAAATCATGGCATCATCAAAGGGGTTATGCCGGTAGGTTTGTTCAATCAGGGATTTTAATTCTGTCAGAGAAACCGGTAGCTGGATGTTGATACTTTCAGATGAACGCTGAAGTCTGTTTAAATGCGCATCCAGATCCAGAAATGTGCCGCCAAAGCAGGCGATAACTTCATATACGCCATCGGCAAATTGAAAGCCGCGATCCTCGATATGAACAGTGGCTTCATCCAGTGGCAAAAAACGGCCATTGACCCATGCCGTTAATGTCATGGCTTGGTTTTGTTTTCAGGCTTGCCGGATTCTCCCCCAAGCATATCTTTGCTGGCATCGCGAACCCACAGGCGCAAGCCATCCCATTGACGACTGATCCACGATGCCTGCTCAACAGCGCGTGCCGCAACCATGGGGAAAGAACGGATGGTTTTTCCATGCCCGTCCCGGCCTCCAACCACAGCATCGATCGTGCCGAGTTTCTGGTTTTTTCTGATTGGCGCCATCAGCGGTGACGCATAGCGCAAGCGAAATGAAAGGGATGTTTCACTGCCTTTGGGTACGGTGACCCAAATCGGCAAGGCTGGTTTGAGCCATACATGATTTGCGACGCCTTCAAATACTTCAACCTGGCGTCGGATATCGCGTTCGGCAGGACGTACGGTGGTGAAATTTCTGAAACCGAAGTTCAGCAATGTTTTTGTTTGCTGGGCGCGGGCGCGATCCGATTTGGTGCCGAATACGGCGGCAATAAAGCGGGTGGTTTTCTTTTCAGCCGAACCAACCAGACAATAACCTGCTGCCTTGGTATGGCCTGTTTTGATGCCGTCTGCTTCCGGCAGGCTCCATAATAAGCGGTTGCGATTGGGCTGGGTGCGATGGTCGAAGGTGTAGTCTTTTTCACCGAATAATTTGAACTGTTCCGGAAAATCACGCCACAGTGCTGCACCGACTATTGCCATATCCATGGCCGAACTATGATGTCCCTCAACCGGGAAGCCGGTGGCATTGACGAAATGGCTGTGCAGCATGCCCAGTTCTCTGGCCTTGTCGTTCATGCGCTCTGCAAAAGCTTCCTCGCTGCCATCCATGTGTTCGGCCAGTGCAATGCAGGCGTCATTGCCGGAATATGTGGCGATGCCGTGCAGTAGCTCTTTGACTTTCGGATGCATGCGCGGTTCCAGAAACATGGTGCTGCCGCCGATTTTCCAGGCTTTTTTACTCACCGATACGGTTGCCTCGGGATCCAGACGTCCTTTCTTAATGGCTTCAAAAGCCAGGTATAAGGTCACCATCTTGGTTAGACTGGCTGGTGGCAGCTGCTCATCAGCATTGTGCTCGGCAATAATTTGACCGGAGCGAGCGTCAATCATGGCCCACGATTTGGCTTCAATGGATGGCGATTTGGGCCACGGCGCCGCTAATGCCGCGTTTGTCGACATTAATAACAATAGCGCCATGCATAATGCCTGCATGATTTGTAAATTCCGTACGTGTCCGGTGGTTGATTTGATTACCATTGCCAATTCTCCTGAGGCGGGGCGTTCCAAGTTTGTGAGTCCGGCAGGGCCGGTTGATCTATTGCGTTGATGCTCAATTTTTCGGCGTGCAACATTAAACGCGGATGAGCTTTTCCGCCATAGCGCGTATCGCCAAGAATCGGGCAGCCCAGCGCGGCCATGTGAACGCGCAACTGGTGGGTTCTGCCGGTATGAGGAATCAGCCGGATCAGAGCTCGATTTCCACGCTGTTCAATGACTTCTGCATCCGTCTCACAGGCGCGCCCCTGCTCGGAAACGTGGAAGCGACCACGTTTGTCGCGCTGTTTATCGATAGCCAGCGTAATGTGCTGTGATTCCCATGCCGGGGCTGGTTCGACGACAGCCAGATAGGCTTTTGAGGTGCAGCTATGCCAGCATTTTTGCAATAGCTGAAGTTGAGTCGGATCAGCGGAAAACAGCATCAGGCCGGAGGTGCCGCGATCAAGCCGGTGTACCGGTCTTAAATCAGCCGCCTGGGATGGCGTCAGCTTCAAATGTCTGGCCAGTTCATCGGGTAGCGTGCCACGGCTACGGTGCAGCGCTTCCTGCGCATACTGGCCGCTCTGCTTGTGAATCAGAAACAGCGGTGGCTGCTGCCAGATGATTTGATCGGCGTGGAACGGGGTCAGCTTTTCTCCATCAAGCATTACGACACGCACACTGTCGCCGCTTTTGAGGGTGCGACCGGCAGTACGGCAGCGTTTTCTATTCAGATATACGCCACCCTCATCAATGGCGCGTCGACTGCGGCGGCGTGAGAGCGGCAATAATTCTGCCAGCGCCTGATCGAGGCGCATACCCCGCTGGGCCTTGCCTGCTACAGCACGCAAATCCTGATATCCGGAAACCGAAGATGCATTCATCAACAGCTAGCCTGCACGCTTGCATAACAACATGGCAGATTCTGTCATTTTGTTACGCAAGCGTTTGGGCGTTGCAACGCGACTTGCATCGCTATTCATGAATCATGCGGGCTGGAAAGTGCATCGAGTACATCCTGATGGTTGTTGCAGATTTGGATGCTTTCGAACGCCCTGTCCGCCGATAGCACTAACTGTCCGGACAGGACATCTACAATCGGTTGCCACATATCGCCATAGAGCAGCAGCGGGCGGGACTCAAGCACGCGAATAGCCAGCAAATCCCAGCTCATGGCCAATTCGGCCAACGTGCCCAATCCACCCGGCAATACGAGCCAGGCATCGGATTGTTCAATCATCACACCCATGCGTTCAAAAAAATCACGACAGCGGATTTCTTCGCTTAAAGTATTGTTCGGCGGGGTTGGGAATCGTTCCAGCGTGATGCCGCGAATATGGCCGCCGCCGGCATGCATGCCTTCGGAAAATGCCGCCATCATACCCTGATGACCGCCTGTCATTCCGTTCCAGCCGGCCAGCGCGATCTGCCGGGATAATTCGGATACATCCTTATATATAGCTGTTTCGGGGCTAATACGTGATGAGCCGAAAGCGGCTAAACGCGGGCGTTCATTGATGTGGATGCTCATTCGATTACCACGACAGGCTTGTCAAAGCCGTGGCTTTGCAGCGACAGGACAGTTTGTTCGATATTGACCATGTTTTCATAGGGCCCGAGACGAACGCGGTATAACGTTTTGTCGCCAAGATGGACGGCAACGGTATGGATCATGGCAAAACTGGATTTCAGTTGTTGCTCAAGGCGATCGGCATTGTCTTTCGATGAGAAAGCGCCAAGCTGAATAAAAATCTTGCCGGTGGAGGCAGTGGCTGGCGCAGTCAATACATCCGGGCTGGATACGCGTACGCTGTTGGGATGGTCGGCGATTTTCAGCTTTGCACCCATGGCCAATGCATCCTGTTTCGATGGCGGCGGCAATTGCAGTGACTGCACGCGCACATGGGCCGTGCCGTTGCGGGCATAACCGAGCTCTTTGGCCGCAGCATAGGAGAGGTCAATCAGGCGCTCCTTCACAAACGGGCCGCGATCATTGACGCGCACAATCACCGAACGCCCGTTATCCAGATTGGTGACGCGCACCAGCGTAGGCAGGGGCAGTGTTTTATGGGCGGCGGAAAGGGCGTGCATATCATAGGTTTCACCGTTGGCGGTGGGCTTGCCATCAAAATCACGGCCATACCACGAGGCGACGCCGGTTTCATCATAGCCATTTGCATACGGCATCGGCGTGTACCAGCGACCACCGATCTTATACGGGTTGCCGGTTTTATGGATTCCGCCCGTGCCGTTGGGTAGATGGGCTTGCCCGGGGGGTGTGTGCGGCGCTTTTTTTGAGCAGCCTGTAGCAAGGCTGATCACCAGCAGCGGCAAGAGTATGGTAATTAATCGACGGCGAATGTTTTTCTCTCCAGCAGGGCGGCGATTTCGGTCACGGCCATGGCGTAATTAAAAGAAGGATTGTAGCGCATAATGACATGAAAATTATGGTGCACCAGCGCCAGTTGTTTGCCGCGTTTTGTTTTCATGGTAATGATACTGACTTCATCATCATTTTGCCATGGCTGCGGAACTGCATTGAAAATTTTCGGCATGGATTTGCGTAAATCAGCCAGTTTTACCCAATACTTCAACTTTCCCTCGGCTCTTTTTTTCCATTTGCGTTTCAGTTTCACGCCAACCGGCAGCCAGTAGGCCGAAGGGCGGTGATATTGCCAGTGATGCAGTTTGAAATAATTGGCCACGCTGGCAATGATATCGGCTTGCGAATGGAATACATCGCGAATGCCGTCACCATCTTCATCGACGGCATACTGGCGAAACGATGTTGGAATAAACTGAATGGCGCCGAAAGCGCCGGCATAGGAACCCTTGAGCGTGGCCAGATTCAGTTTGTCCTGACGACTGATTTCGATGATCGCACCCAACTGCTTACGGAAGAAGCCAGCGCGACGTGGAAAGCCGGTGGACAGGGTATAGAGAGAATCCAGTACAGGCCGTTTGCCGTGGCGCTGGCCGAAGCGTGTTTCAATGCCGAGAATGGCGGCGATGATTTCAGCATCGACCTGATATTTCTCTGCAATGCGTGTGAAATCGGCATTGTTCTGCTTGAGATAGGCACGCCCCTTTTTTTGCATCGCCGGCTTTACAAATAGAGGCCGATATTTCACATAAGGCTGAGCCTCCCACTGCCCGTTCATGCGCTTGATAATGTCAGGACGGAATTTGGCCTGTTTTAGAATATCAGCAATAACATGCTTCTGTATATTGGTTTCAGAGGCCAGTTGTTTAACCAGCGTCTCCCTGCTGACATATTGCGTTCCATTGGCTTTTTGATGTGCAGCACCTGCTTGTATCGGTATGAACAACGCCATGCCGAGGAAGATCAGTGCATAAGGAAACAGTGATTTAATCTGACGTCGAAATGGAGAGGTGTTATGCATTGCGCAAGCTTAACGACGATAAGGGGCTATCGGTAGCGGAATTTTATCAGGATTATTTCAGTGCATCCTTGTTGGTGTCATAACCAAAGTAAAAGGCGGGGTCAGCCATGCGTTTGGCCAGCCTGGCTTTTCGTTTTGCTCGGCGATGGCCAGTTTGGCTGCAACAGGGGTAAGTGGGGGAGCATGCCATGCAAGTCTGGATAAGCCGGCTTTTTCATGTGTAGCCATAATGGTTTGCGCTCGATATCGACGATCTCACGGGGCCGGGGCATGTCGGCAGGGGGATGATCATGTGGTGCGGTGACAAAAGTTTTGGCCCGGATGCGTGTTCCGCATCAATGATTTGAAGCATTCCGGAGCGCTTGCGATAGCCAGGGATGAATGTGGCGGTGATGCGCCATTGGTAATCACTCAGGTTCTGATCGTGCTGCACCTGATTGATGATAGCTGGTTGCATGCGTTCGCTATGATGGAACCCGCTTAAATATGGCAACGCAATGAACTGGATACGGTCGCCGGGCTGCATGGCGTTTGCTGCCTGAGTAAGCGTTGCTGTTAGTCGCAGGACAAGCAGGCCGAATAATGACTAGGTGATTTTTTTCAAGTGAGAGCCTGACCGTCTGGTTCCGGCGCTAAAATACGAATTCGCGTTTTTCCGCGATGCCTTCCATATCCTGAAGCAGGGTTTCAAACAGGCCGATCTGCTGCCATGTCTGGCCGATTTTCTGTCTGTGTACCAGCGAAACGGCAGGGTTGGCTCCGATAAATGCCATCATTTGGCCGCCATCGTTCAATAGCGCTTCAATATGAGCAGGTATTTCCATGATCGCTGCGCCAAGTACAATCACATCGAACGGCTGCTGCATATCAGAACAGGCAGCAACTGCATCATCGTCCATGGCATTGATGTGAATGACAGTGGCATTGCTGATGCCATGATTGGCGATATTTTCTTGTGCCTGTGTGGCCAGCGTTTCGTGAATTTCACAGCTGACAACCGAATCGGCCTGCATGGCCAGCATCGTGGTTAAAAAACCTGTACCCGTACCGATTTCCAGTACGCGTTCATCGCCGTTAAGCATCAGGCTTTGCAGGATGCTGGCCTCTTGCAATGGCGATAACATCTCCTGATTGCAGGGCAGGGGAACATGCCCTTCCATATAAGCCAGACTTCTGACATGTTCAGGAACAAAGGCTTCTCTGGGCATGGATTCGATCAAATCCAGAATATTCGCATCCAGCACTTTGCAGCAGCGAATCTGGTTGTTCACCATATTACGGCGTGCAGTTTGATAGTTTGTGGCTGTCATGTCGGGTTCCCCTGTAATGAAGATATTTTAAGGCACAGCAATATGCAGCAGACGGCGGTGGATGGCAAGTTTAGCCTAGACTGGCTTATTGCTTATCGCCAATGCTGAAACGATAATCGCGTAAAACTTTTTTGCCAGTACCGAGACTACCCGCAGTGGCAAATATGGCACCATCAACTGAAATACGAAGTGCAGGAGCATTACCGCAAGTGATCCATAGTGATTCTGTTTGTGCATGGATCGTGGTATGGACTCCCGGCTGTAATAATACTTCCTTCAATAAACTACCTTTGCCGGTGCCGGCCTGATCGGGCCGCGATATCTGTAGCCATACCGGCGAACCAACGGCTTCAAAACGAAAATGATGCGTTTTGTTCGTGGTTTGAGCAGGAACGGACGCTGTTTCAGTTTGTTTTTGAGTCGTGAGTTGTTGAGTTGTGGATTTTTGCGTTGTAGGCGATTTGGTTTCAGCGGTGGTAATGTTTTCAATCACCGGCTTGATGGGTGAGGTTTTTTCAGCGACAGCTGCTTCTGAGATGGTTGTATCTGCCGGGGACGCTGAAATGATGGCAGGGTTTGTGGGCGTGGTCGTTACTGCAAATGTTTCAGAGCCTGAATCCGGCCTGTTGGCTTGAACCCTGCCAGCAGTAGTCTGGTCGTTATCCGTTGGCTGCAAAGCAGACGCTGCGTCCAATGCTGGTTCAACAATAGCAGAGAGCCCGGCTGATTCGGCAGTATCTTGATGATCACTGCGCTGATTTTCACTGGCGACATTAAACAGGATGAATAGCAGCACGAATGCGATGCCGCCAATCCATGCCCATCGCCGCGATGGTGCGACTGGTGGGTCGGGAAAGGTCAGTGGTTTTGTCAGAGCATATTGATCGTTTTTCAGCCGATGAATTTCATCGGACAGGTCAACATTGAGGTATTGACTATACTGACGAAGAAAGCCCAGGACATAAATATCATCGGGCATCTTGTCCCAGTTGCCACTTTCTAGTGCGATTAAATGACTTTTTCGTAATTTTAGCTTGCGAACCGCCTCTTCAATGGAGTCGCCGGAGGCTTTTCGCGACTGGCTGAGTTTGTCGGCTATTTCCAGCAGCAGCCCCTGACGTCCAGTCAGTTCAGCGGGTTTCTGCTGAGTGTCTTCGGCAGATGCTGGTTGTCCTTTCATGGCGTATCGATGCGTTCCAGTTCGTTTTCAGCCCAGGCTTTGTCCAGTACTGCTTTGGTATGCTGACGGAACTGATTGAGTATTGTTTTTGCGGCGATGGTATCCTGTTGTTGTTTTAATACCGCTAGCAAGCCTTCAACTATGACCCGGTTACCCTGTTGTTTGTGGAAAATCATTTCATATAAGGCTCGAGCTTCGCGCAGTTTACCCTGGCTGGCATAAGCATCTGCCATTCTAAGATTGATGATGCTGTTATTCGGATTGAAGGCCATGGCTTCCTGATAGGCAGCTATGGCAGGTTTAAATTTTTTCTGCCCGGCCAATGCATCGCCCAGATTGATGAAGGCCAGATCCTGATTGGGGTAGCGCGGATCATCCAGTGCCTGGCGGGCTGCTTTCTCGGCCTCTTTATGGCGATGCAGTCGATTAAGCAGGTTTGCATAATTGTTGTAGGTGGCGGCACCGGCATGATTGCGGATGGCGCGGAGGTAAAACGTTTCCGATTTTTTCATGTCGCCGCGTAGCAGCCATGCATAAGCCAGAGCATCCAGTACTTCCGGTTGATCGGGCAGGATCTCGTTGGATTTGATCAATTCATGAAAAGCTTTGGGTAACATGCCCTGTTTGCCAAGCGCATCGATGCCGAGTCGATAATGGATATTGGCCAGGCTGGCCTGTTTGGCCGGATCAATCACCCTGCTGCTGGCGCAGGCCGACAGTGCTATGATAACCAGACATATCAGTGCGATGCGGGCATGTATCGGGGCATTCATCGTGGTATTTATCGGACTATTCACAGGAATCGCTTCACTAGTGCATGGATGGGACGGATAGCTTCATCATTCTGCGATTTCAGGTCGGCGAAGATACCGCTTTCCAACGCTTGTCTGCATGTGCAGGAACAGGCTTTCTGTTCATCGCCGGCCGTAAAGAAATACTGCAACATGCGCTGGGCTTTGGTTACATTGCCATTCATGACCTCGATGATGGATTCGACCGACACATCATCTTCTTCTTCATGCCAGCAATCGTAATCAGTGCTCATGGCCACAGTGGCATAGCAAATCTCAGCTTCGCGGGCCAGTTTCGCTTCCGGAAGATTGGTCATGCCGATCACATCCATGCCCCAGCTACGGTACAGGTTTGATTCCGCCCGACTGGAAAACTGCGGTCCCTGCATGACCAGATAACTGCCCTGCTGATGGGTGGTGACTGCCGCTTTGGCGCAGGCTGATGCCAGTTCTGATTTGAGACAGGGACAAACCGGGTCGGCCATGGAGACATGTGCTACAACCGGACCATCAAAAAAGGTGGAATCCCGGCTGTGGGTACGGTCAACAAACTGATCGACCAGCACGAAATCACCAGGCGCAATATGTTCGCGCAACGATCCCACTGCTGAAATGGAGATAATGCGATTCACCCCGGCCAGTTTCATGGCATAGATATTGGCGCGGTAGTTGATTTGATGCGGCGGTATGCTGTGGCCGCGTCCGTGGCGGGGCAGGAACACCACTTCATGGCCATGAATCGTTGCCAGCATCAGTGTATCGGAGGGCTTGCCGAATGGGGTCTCGATTTCCAGATGCTCCATCGATTCAATGCCTTCGATATCGTATAGGCCGCTACCGCCGATGATACCTGTGCGTCCTGCTGTCTGGTTCATTATTTCCCCTTTGTTTGCGCTTTGGTGTCTGCCTTTATTATTTCTGCTTTGGTTGAGTCTGCTTTGGTATTTGCTTTTAGCTGACCGCATGCGGCCATGATATCATCGCCACGTGAGCGCCTTACAGTGGCACGAATGCCTTTAGAAATCAACTTTTGCGCAAATTCTCTCATGTGTTGCTTTGATGCTCCTGTGTAAGGACTACCAGGATAGGGATTGAATTGAATCAGGTTGACGCGTTCTCGATCAGGATTGATGAATTCAATCAGCGCCTGCAAATCTTCATTCTGATCGTTGGCCTGATCGAGCAATACGTATTCCAGCGTCATGTGGCGTTGCTTGCCGACAGGGTATGCATTCAGACACTGGCGCAGCTTCTCAAGCGGATATTTGCGATTAATCGGCACCAACGTATCGCGTTTGTCGTTGATGGCCGAATGCAGAGAAATGGCCAGGTTGACCGGGTGAATATCGCCAAGTCGTTGTATCTGGGGAACCAGGCCGGATGTGGAGATGGTGATGCGGCGGCGGGAAATCTTCAGTCCGTCCGCGTCCATCAGTAGATCAATGCTGGCAAACACGGCGGCTTCATTGGCCATCGGTTCGCCCATGCCCATATAGACGATATGCGAGATATCGCTGTGCAGATCTTCCGACAGGGGTTCTGTATGCAGATCGGCCTTGATGGCCAGTACCTGCGCAATGATTTCACCCGCTGTCAAATTGGCTTCAAAGCCCTGCGTGCCGGTATGGCAGAACGGGCAATCAAGTACGCATCCGACCTGAGATGAAATACAGACGGTGCCGCGTTTTTCTTCAGGGATGAATACCGACTCTATCATTTTGCCGGCGAAACGATGGCGGCGCAGTGCAAAGACATATTTGCGCGTGCCGTCCACCGAGCATTCGCGCCGGATAAGTTTTAACGGTTCACAGCAGACTTCGTCCTTGAGTGTCTGGCGCAGATCGGAGGGTATATTTTTCATCATATCGGGGTTTAGAACGCCCTTATTACGCCAGTCGATAATTTGTCGGGCTCTGAATTTCGGCTGTTTCCATTCGGCTATCATGGCTTGCAGTGCTGCAAGCGAGAGCTCCGGTAGTTGCGGTTTATCCTGAACTGATGGCGTAGTCATGCGGCGCATTGTGGCAGAGGGGGGGGCTTCAGGGTAGTTCACGGTGTGGTTTATTATCTTTAATGAAGTCGTAAAAAGTCCATCCATGGCCTTTTTACTTCACGGAAAGCGACCATT
>CAJXNE010000042.1 GCA_913056285.1 uncultured Zetaproteobacteria bacterium
GTCACAGGGTTGCCTCTTTGGAGCGATCTTTTGCCATCAGCATGTACATTGCAGGTACGACAAACAGGGTGAACAGCGTGCCGATGGAGAGGCCTGTGAAAATCACCAGTCCCATCGAGTAGCGGCCCGCAGCCCCCGCGCCGCTGGCCAGTACCAGCGGCAACACGCCCAGCACCATGGCTGCCGTGGTCATCAGAATCGGACGCAGACGCACGCCGGAGGCTTCGATAATCGCATCCAGTTTTTGCTTGCCTGCAGCTTGTAAATCGTTGGCAAACTGCACCATCAAAATGCCGTGCTTGCTGATCAGACCCATCAGCGTCACCAGACCAACCTCAGTGTAGATATTGACGGTCGCCAGCCCCAGATTGATAAACAGCAATGCGCCCAGCATTGCCATCGGCACAGATACCAGAATCACCATCGGATCGCGAAAGCTGTTGAACTGAACAGAAAGCGCCAGAAACACAATGACGATAGCCATCAACATCATATAGACGAAACCACCCGACTCCTGCACGAACTGACGCGACGGCCCGGCATAATCGACCGAATAACCGCTGGGGGCGACCTCATTCAATGTCTTTTGCATGAAATCCAGCACCTGTTGCTGCGACAACCCGCCGGCATATACGCCGGAAATGGTGGCTGAATTTAACTGTTGAAAGCGGTTAATGGATTCCGGCACGACCTGATGTGAAATAGATGCGACAGTCGAGGCCTGAATCATGGCGCCGTCCGGTGTGCGGATATAATAATCGAGCACCTGCTCGGGATTCAGGCGTACGGCTTGCGCCACCTGCGGCATGACGCGATAAGAGCGTCCGTCAATCGAGAAGTAATTCACATAACCGCCGCCCAGGGCTGCGCCCAGCGCTGCGCCGACCTGCTGCTGGGTCAGGCCGAGATCGGCGACCAGATCGCGATCCACCTGCAGGGTGGCTTGCGGTTTATCGATTTTCAGGTCAGAATCGATAAAAAAGAACATGCCGCTGGCCTGTGCTTTGTGCACCACCTGTTCGGCAACCTTGTTAAGCTTGTCAAAGCCTTCGGTAGTCTTAATTACAAACTGTAGCGGCAGACCGCCCGAGCCCGGCAGGGAGGGGAACTGGAATGCAGCCACGCGCGCACCGGCAATCTGATTCCATTTCTGCTGCAACACCTGCTGCATCTCGCTGGCGCTGCGTTCACGTTGATCCCACGGCGTAAACAGCACGCCGCCAATACCCTGACTGGTTGTCGGGGTGCCAGTCAATTGAAACATCTGCTCGTATTCCGGCAGTTCCTTAGCCATTTTGAACATCTGCTCGGCATAAACCTGCATCTGTTGCGCTGTGGCATTCGGCGCGCCGACAATCTGTCCTGCTACCAGCCCCTGATCCTCTTGCGGAGCCAACTCGCCTTTGGAGGTGGTAAACATATAGACCACCACGCACAGTAATAATCCGCCCATCACCACCAGCACCGGCCATGTCTCCAGTGCTCCGGTCAATCGCCGGCTGTAGGCGCTGTGCAGCCTGGAGAAGACCCGGTCAATGGTGACCACCAGCCTGTTATCCTGCTGCTTGGGGGTAAACATTTTCGAGGCCATCATCGGGGATAAAGTCAGCGCCACAATCGCCGAAATGGTGACGGCGCCTGCGAGCGTAAAGGCAAATTCGGTAAACAGGGCACCGGTCAATCCGCCCTGAAATCCGATCGGCACGTATGCGGCAATCAGTACCACGGTCATGGCGATAATCGGCCCGCCCAGTTCACGCGCGGCCAACAGTGCCGCCTCAAACGGCGATTTGCCCTCGTGATGCATATGCCTGTCCACATTCTCCACCACGATAATGGCATCATCTACCACCAGCCCGATAGCCAGTACCAGTGCGAGCAGCGTCAGCAGGTTAATCGTATAGCCCAACGCCATCATCATAAAGAACGCACCGATCAGCGATAGAGGAATCGCGATCAGCGGTATAATCACAGCCCGCCAGCTGCCTAGGAAAATAAATACGACCAGTGAAACAATCAACAGCGCCTCAGTCAGCGTTTTTACCACCTCATCGATAGAGCTGCGAATAAATTTGGTGCCGTCATAGACAATCTTGCCGCTCAATCCGTTCGGCATCTGTGTCTGTATGCCCGGAAAAGCATCGCGCACGCGCTGGGTCACTTCGAGCACATTGGCTTCTGGCGCTACCTTGATTCCGATAAACACCGATTTCTCGCCATCAAAAGCTGTCGTTAGATTATAATCCTCCGCGCCCAGCACCACATTGGCGACATCGGAGAGGCGCACCATGGCACCATTCTGCTGGCGAATCACCAGCGCCTTGAATTCGTCAATCGAATGCAGATCAGTGGCGGCATTGAGCTCCACGCTCACCATCTGCCCCTTGGTGCTGCCAAGTGCGGTCAGGTAGTTGTTGGCTTTCATGGCCGCGAACACATCGCTGGCCGTGACACTATGCGCTGCCATTCGCGCCGGATCCAGCCATGCGCGCAGGGCGAATTTACGCTCGCCGATAATTTCGGCGCGCTGCACGCCCTCGATGCCATCAAGTTGCGGCTTGACCACGCGCAGTAAATAATCGGTAACATTGTTATTGGGCAGCACCTTGCTGAAAAAACCCATATACATCGCATCCACGGTTTTGCCGACCTGTACAGTCAGTACCGGCTGCTGCGCTTCCGGTGGCAAGCGATTGAGCACCGCATTCACCTTGGCATTGATATCGGTCAGGGCGCGGTTGGAATCGTAATTCAGCCGCAACGTTGCCATAATCGTTGAAGCACCGCTGACACTTTTGGACGAGAGGTAATCAATCCCTTCGGCCTGCGCGATTGCGGTCTCCAGCGGCTGGGTGATAAATCCGGCTACCGTCTCCGCATCAGCGCCGTAGTAGACGGTGCTGACGGTCACGACTGCATTCTGCGTTTCCGGATACTGGCGAATCGGCATATTGATAATCGCCTGCAAGCCGAGCACCAGAATCAGCAGGCTGATGGTGGTCGCCAGTACCGGGCGACGAATAAAGATATCGGTGTAATTCACAGTTTACTGTTCCTGCGGTGCAGGTGCCACATCATTGGCTGGTTGCACCTTGTTATTGATAATCAGCGGCGTGCCGTTTGTGAGTTTCATCAACCCACTGGTGACCACCTGATCGCCTTGCTTGAGGCCGGAGAGAATCGCCACCTGATCGCCACGCGTATCACCCAGGCTAACAAACTCCTGCTGCGCCTCCAGTGCCGGATTCTTGGCATCGCCCTGCTTGCTTTTGCGAGCAATAAATACCGTCGCGCCGTAGGTGTTATAGCTAATGGCCGTCTGTGGCAATGTCAGGTAACGCTGCTCAGATCCCTTGGCCACGGTTAACTTCACAAACATACCCGGATGTAGTTTTCTCTGCGGTTGATCGATATGTTGATCAATGCGCCCTTCAATGCGTACATTGCGCGTGGCCGCATCCACAGCAGAATTGATGGCGCTGATACGCCCGTTAAAGCGTAGCTCAGGCCAAGCATCGCTGCGCACAGTAAGTGTTTGTCCGATTGTCAATCCACCCAGTTCTTTCTGCGGTAGGAAGAAGTCGACAAACAGTGCACCTGTATTCTGCAGTGTGGTTATCACATCGGCAGGATTCAGATATTGCCCTGGATTGACCGATACGATGCCGAGATGTCCTGCAAATGGCGCTTTGATCATCTTTTTAGCAATCAATGCCTGCTGTTGGAGCACTGCGGCCTGCGTCCGTTTCAGGCTGGCACTGCTGGTATCAAACACCGCCCGACTGATTGCCTTCGCCGTCAGTTGTGCCTTGTCGCGTTTAAAACTAATCTCAGCCAGTTTTGCATCGGCCTGTAGAGCATGCAATCGGGCAAGCTCATCGGCATGGCTCAGTTCCAGCAACAGATCACCTTTTTTTACCTGCTGCCCGGAATGCACATGCACACGCGCAACCTGCCCGCCAACCTCGGCGCTGATATTCACCCCCTGCACAGCGCGCAGGCTGCCTACAGCCGATAGCTGCGGCTGCCACTGCTCATAGTCGACCGTCATGGCAGTGACCGTCGCTGGCGGATGACCCTGAGATGCAAGATATTTCTTCATCATATAGTTACCGAACATGTGATAGCCGAAGATTGCTGCGAACAACAAACCCACACCAAACACCATCCAGATCATGCGTTTCACCATCTTTTTACGGTTTGTCTGCTCATGCTCTGTCGGGTTATTCATATCCGTGTTATTCTGATCCAAATTACTCTGATCCTGATTATTCTGACTCACTGCTATCCTCCGTCTGTTTTACACCTGTCCACGCGCGTCCAAAATCCGCTCCGCCTGCGACTGCTTTGTATGCATTACCGCGCTGCCACCAGCCACCGCCCATGGCCTGAAACAGCGCCGCCGTATCCGCGATCAAGGTCGCTCTGGCCTGCACGACACTGATATGTGCAGTGCGAAACTGTTGCTGGGCGCTTAACAGGGAGAGATAACTGGCTGCGCCCAGTTCGAACTGGCGTTGTACGAGCTTGAGTCGTTGTTCCGACAGGGATTCGGCCTTTTGATTCAAACCCAGTCCCTCGGTATCGCTCTGCAATGCCCGCAACACATCGGCAACATTCTGAAAGGCGGTTAACACACTCTGGCGATACTGCGATCTTGCTGCTGCGAAACTGGCTAGTGCCTGTCGTCGTTTGGCAGTGAGTTCGCCACCGTGAAACAACGGTTGTAGAATATTGCCACCAATGTTCCACACTGCACTTGCAGGCCCAGTCAGCAGGTCTCCGAATTGCACCGCCTGCCTGCCAAAGCCAGCACTAATGCTTAACGATGGATACATATTCGCCGTAGCCAGACCAACCAGCGCACTGGCCTGATGCAGTTGTGCCTCGGCAGCACGAATATCCGGGCGCTGGCGTACCAGTTCGGATGGCAAACTCACCGGTATATTTTTTGGAAGATGTAAATCGCTCAACTGAAATGACGGCATCCCTGGTTGCCCCGGCAAGCGCCCGGCAAGCACCGATAAATAATGACGAACCTGCGCCAGCTGTTTTTGCAATGGCGGCAAGCCAGTGCGCGTCTGTGCCAGTGTTGCCCGCTGAGCCAGTACATCGACTTTGGTAACCACCCCCAGTTCAAACTGTTTCTCGATAATGTCTAACTGCGACTGTTGGCTTTCCACGATTTCCTGCATAGCCTGTAATTGCCCACGCAACGATGCTTCGGAAATAGCTGCTGTAACGATATTCGCGGTCAGTGTCAGATATGCCGCTTCCACCTGAAAACCCTGATAATCAATATTAGCGCGTAACGACTCTAAATAACGACGTCCCGAACCAAATGGATCGAAGGCGAAAGAGACATCTACCGAAGCATTTTGCAGGGAATACATAAAACCGCCGTTCTGGCCGAAGCTCAAGCCAGACAGCTTCTGCCGATCCGCTGATAGTGTGGCGTCAACAGAAGGATAAAGAATCGGACCGCCCTGCGATGCATAATCCTCCTGAGCCGCCAATAAGGTCGAGCGTGCAGCAGATAAACTGGGATTTTCCTTCAGCCCCTGTTCAATTAGCGCATTCAATGCCGGTGATTGATACAACAGCCACCATTGCTCGGGAACAGATCCACCGAATTCAATCTTCGGTTGATTAGAAATAGTTCGCAGTTGGCCGGAATCGGCCTGATTCTTTTGCAAAGTTTGCGCATGTTGCTCGGTATAGCCATCAACATGCGGTGCTGCAGGTTGTTTAAAGTCTGGCCCCAGCGCGCACGCGGATAACAACAGGGTCAGTGCAATGGGCAGTCCTGTAACAGCACTGATACGGATTCCCTGTAGTGATTCTGTTTTCCTGTTACGCATGCTGTTCACCGTTCACTGTATCTGCCATTACATCTGGACAGGCAAACCATGGGTGACCTTCCAGCAGAGCCACAGCCTGTCGTCTACAATCATCAAACACGGCCTGAGGATCATCCACACTCCATCCATAGCCTTTGAGAAAATGAATCACATTGGTGGAAAAGTGTTTGTAGCTGCAAGCCTCATGTCCATTTTCATTGGCGCGTGCCATACCGGAGTTCGCTGCACTGTTCAGCCCCACGCACAGTCCCCATATGCCATGATTCAACAACACGGCCAGCTCCTCGCGCGCCTCCTCTTCCATATCCGCACCACCGGTCAAATCATGCTCAAGCATCTCTAGCACCAGCGGCTGCGCCATGGCAAAACAGGATTCATGTACCTGATTCAGCTCCGCAATGCGCTGTGGATTGGCACGTCGCCAGATGGAAGGCATCAACGACAGATGTTCAATTTCGATCAAATCCTGATGGTGCTGGGAAATCAGCCAGTTCACGGTGAATCCGGTCACAGTGCGCTGCATGGCCGCGCCTTCCCCCTCAATCACAGTGCGATACAATGCCTGTTCCTGAACGCCGATACAGGCAGCACAAGCCAGCAACAAATCCTCTTTGGCAGCAAAATGTGAATAGATGGTACCCATGGACACCTCGCATGCCCTGGCAACATCGGACATGCGCACACCCAGAAACCCTTTATCGGAAAACAGCGCAATGGCTTGTCTGACAATGGCCTGTTCCCGATCGGCGCGCTTTTCCTGTTTCGATTTTTTCTGTTCCGGCATTGTTCCTCCACCCGACTGAGGTTTCTCTGTTCAAGCATGCAATGCATGTCTGGCATGAAAACGAATAATGTTCGAATTATTATCGAATATTATTTCTTGTCAAGCGTGGCGGCAGGAAACATGCCCGTTGAGGCTCGTCTGAAGCCAAAATAAGCGGGTGCCATAAACAGGATAGCCGGCATGTGTATAAAATCCTTTCAAGGCGTGGCAGAAAGTTCAGAATGAGCCCGTGGAAGCTTTGGAATATGTCACGGTGCTGTGCCCCTATTGCGGTGAATCGAATGAAATAACTGTCGAGCGAACAGGAACGGCGGTATGTTATACTGAGGATTGTCAAATTTGTTGCCGTGCCATGCAGATTGGCGTCACGCTCTGCGATGACGATATTACAGTATCAGTGCATCATGAAGATGATTAGTCTCTTACAAATGCAGTGCCACCAGCGTTAGCTTCTGAGAACCGCCCGGTGGCAGTATGTCGATTGTAACCAACTCGGAGGCCGGCACGGATGCATGGGCATACTGATACAGTTCATCATCAATCACTTCGCCATCAATCATGAGTACATCCAAATCAATGGTGCGCGGTTTCCATGAGCCCTTTGAACGGTCGCGCCCCTGAGCATCTTCCAGCGCCTTCATGCGCTGGCGTATTTCGGATGCTTCAAGCCCGGAATCAAACAAACAGCAGGCATTGAGAAAATCATCGCCGGCCATGCCCACGGCAGCGGATCGAAATACGGATGAAAAGCTCACTTCACCGAATTCGCTTCTGAGCGCGGCGGCCGCCTGTACTAAATTCTTTTCAGGATCAATATTGGAACCCATACCGACCAGCACCTCAGCCATGACGGCTCCTTTCAATCAGAACTGCTACATTCTCGCTGCCGCGCACCGCCCCGGGCTTGGATAATTTCAGTCGCAACCACGGCACGGAAAATTCATCTAATACAATATTGGCGCATTGCTCGGCCAGCGATTCAATCAACCCGAAACTGGAGGCTTCTACAAATGCAATCAATCGTTTCGACACAGCCTTATAATCCAGCGTATCTTCGATGCTGTCGGTTTGCGCTGCCCTGGTGATGTCCCAGGCCATCTCCAGATCAAGGCGCACCGTTTGCCGTATTTCGCGCTCCCAATCGTAAATACCAATCACGGTTCGCACTTCCAGCCCCTCAATCAACACTCTGTCAGTTCCATTCACGATACACTCCTAAGGATTTTACTATGTCCAAATCTTGACATTATCATCATCGACGACACAATTCGCCCGCTTTTTTTATGGGGAATTATTGATGACTTTGTAAAAAGTCATCATCGCGTCCATGGATGGACTTTTTACGATTTCATCATTTTTACGGGGTATAAACATGCGCAATGATATCATTAAAGCAACAGAGGAAATTGTTTCCTGCTCCGATAACGGGCAACATCCACTGGTTTACATCAGCCTGAAACAGGGTTCCGGCCAATGCCAGTATTGCGGCCAGAAATTTGTCCGCGTATCAGCAGAGGAACTGTCCGAAAAGCTCGCCGTCTGATCATCTGCGCCCCCGGCATCCTAACCCAGCATAGCCGGAACCAAAAACCTTAAGCCACGAATTACACTAATTGACACGAATGAAAAACCTGTCTGCATCTGTTCGCTTCTAAAATTCGTGTTCATTCGTGTGTCGTGGCTAATTTTTTAACTTTTAATCAGATGTTCCATGAGTCTATTCTTCCTGTTTTATCTTTATTCTTCGTACCTTTGTGTCTTCGTGGTAAAATATCTTGTGCTGTTGCATTAGATTTTATTTGTCAGAGACTAAAGCTTCGCCTTGCGCAGTCTGAGTGCATTGGTAATCACCGAAACGGAAGAAAAACTCATTGCCGCAGCTGCAATAATCGGCGACAGCAGCAATCCGAATATCGGATAGAGTACGCCGGCAGCAATCGGTACGCCAGCCGAGTTGTAGATGAATGCGAAGAACAGATTCTGACGAATATTTTTCATGGTGGCACGGGATAAACGGCGCGCCCGAACAATGCCGGTCAGCTCACCCTTCACCAGCGTTACGCCAGCAGATTCCATCGCTACATCCGTGCCCGTACCCATGGCAATGCCGACATGCGCCTGGGCCAGCGCCGGCGCATCGTTGATGCCATCGCCTGCCATGGCGACGGTTTTGCCTTCGTCCTGCAATCGTTTCACCACAGCAGCTTTCTGATCCGGCAATACATCTGCTTCAAAACGCGCTATGCCCAGTTTTGCAGCTACTGCCGCTGCCGTATTATGGTTATCACCGGTCAGCATGACCACTTCGAGCCCCTCATGTCGCAGCTCTTTAATCGCCTCCGGCGTGGAAGCTTTGATCGGGTCGGAGACGCCGATCAGGCCAACAAGCTTCCCGCTTACCGCCAGATACATAACCGTTTCTCCACCGCGCTGATGTTCTTCAACGAATAAATCTACAGCTTTGGCGTCGATATCATTGTCCTGCATCAACCTGATATTGCCCAATAGCACGGCCTTGTCTCCAATGCTGGCACTGACGCCCTTGCCTGTAATGGCGGTGAACCCATCAACCGATTCGGCTTCGATTCCCCGTGCTGTCGCCCCAGCCACAATCGCTTCAGCCAGCGGATGCTCGCTGGCCCGCTCCAGACTAGCGGCCAAATGCAGCACCTGATCTTCATTATGATTATTAACTGTCTCAACGGTGGCCAGCATCGGTTTCCCTTCAGTCAATGTGCCGGTTTTATCCACTACAACCGTGTCCACTTTCTCCATGACCTCCAGCGCTTCGGCATTCTTGATCAGCACCCCGGCAGTCGCGCCGCGACCGGTGCCGACCATGATGGAAATCGGTGTGGCCAGCCCGAGTGCGCAAGGGCAGGCGATAATCAATACAGCCACGGCATTGATAATGGCATGCGCCAGACGCGGTTCCGGCCCGAACAACATCCAGATTACAAACGCAATGAATGCAACGCCAACCACTGCCGGTACAAAATAACCAGCCACGGTATCGGCCATTTTCTGAATCGGCGCACGCGAGCGCTGTGCCTCTGCCACCATCGACACAATCTGCGACAATAACGTATCTGCACCTACTTTCTCGGCCCGCATCAGCAACGAACCATTGCCATTGACCGTAGCACCAATCAATTTTTCTCCAGCCATTTTCTCTATCGGCACAGGTTCGCCGGTGACCATCGATTCATCGACATTGCTCTCGCCCTCAGTCACGACGCCATCGACCGGCACCTTCTCACCGGGCCGGATACGCAACAGATCGCCGGCCACCACATCCTCCAGCGGCACATCGGCTTCAGTTCCATCCTCAGACACCCGCCGTGCTGTTTTCGGCGCCATGCCGAGTAATAATTTGATGGCTTCATTGGTGCGCGAGCGGGCGCGCAACTCCAGCACCTGACCAAGCAATACCAGCGCCGAAATCACGGCGCCCGCTTCGAAATAAACATCGACGAGTCCACCACCCATCTGCATGATTGGAGGAAAGATACCGGGCAATAGCAGCGCTACGACGCTGTAACTCCACGCCACGCCGACACCAAGGCCGACCAGCGTAAACATATTGAGATTCCAGGTTTTGATCGAAAGGGCAAAGCGCTCAAAGAATGGCCAGCCACCCCACAGGATCACCGGCGTCGCCAGTGCAAACTCGATCCATTGTACGACTCCCATCGTCAATCCCGATGGCAGCGCCGAGGGTGCCAAATCGGCCACCATGGCAAGGATGAATACAGGCAATGCCAGCACTGTACTGACTTTGAAACGTCGGCTCATATCATCCAGTTCAGGGTTGTCTTCATCCGCCTCAACCGTTCGCGCTTCCAGTGCCATGCCGCATTTAGGGCATAAACCTGGCGCATCGCTGACCACTTCTGGATGCATCGGGCAGACATATTCGGTTTTCTGATTCAACGTCGGTGCAGCCATCGGATCGAGCGCCATGCCGCAGACTTTGCATGTGCCCGGCCCCTGCTGTTCCTGACCGGGACACATGGGGCAGAAATACATGCCATTCGGATCATCCGGCACCGTATTCTTTTTGACATGGTGGTGTTCACAAGCCTGATCCTTGCCTTCATAGGCAGCCGGATCGCCCGAGAATTTTTCCACACAGTGCTGCGAACAGAAATAATAATCGTGATCATGGTATTGCACATGATTCGACGAGGCGCGGCTCACCTTCATGCCGCAAACCGGATCGTGGGTGCAATCCTCACCCAGATAATCTTCCGGGCTGTCGTTAAACTTTTCCAAACAGGAGGCGCTACAAAAATGATAATTCACGCCACGAAAACTGCGCTCATGCTCGCTGTCATCTTTCACGTTCATGCCACAAACCGGATCAATATTCATTGTTTTCTCCTTATCCCTTTGTCGGCGGTTTGTTACAACATGCAGATTCGCCTGTTGCCAGATTATCGAGTTCATTTTCTTCGGTATAATGTATCCAGCCGCGTTTCAGGCGCTCGGCCCAGCCAGAGCCCATCAGTGCGCCGGCCCGCACCAGCGTGGCTTCAATCTGTCCGGCCGTAATCTCCAACAGGTTGTAATCAATCGAGAGACTGTCCCCCTCGATCATAATATTGCGCACGCTCATCAATTTATTCAGCTCCATGAGCAACGTATCACGCTGTAAACCAACAACCGTACAATCCAGCCTGAACCTTCTGCGTTTGATCACTTTTCGGCCTGCTTTTATCGGCGACTGCTTACCGATATACAGTAAGGGCCGAGCCAGAAAATTCTCCCGGCACTGTTCCATACAAAAGTGATACTCAACACCCATATGATCGGTGTGAATGCCGGAGTTACTGGCATCCATATTGCAAACAGGGCAGCGGATGTCGCTCATTGATGATAAGCCAGTTCCGGGTAATAAGTACCGGATGAACAGGTTTCTCCATCTCGCTCAAAAGAAACCGTCAACCAGTGCTGCCCCTTTTCATGACTGAGGTTATAAAGCGCCATAAACCAGTCGCCCATCCTCATCACCATTTTTTTCATTGCTGTACTCCTGTCTTCGATATTATTCATATGTATTAATCATCATCGCCATCACCCTGACCCGCCTGCTTGTCCAACTCCCTGTATTGGGCTGTTGTCATACCCGGCAGCTTTTCCAGAAAAGCGACTATATCCCAAATCTTTTCATCGTTATGACTCGGTCCCCAGGCCGGCATGGCTGTCATTCTTACGCCGTTTTTAACAATCCAGAATAATTCGGCAGGCGTCCATGTGTTCACCGTTTGCTGCAGCTTTGGCGGCTTTGGCGTCAACCCCTTGCGAATTTCAGAAGATGCAAGTCCGGGAGCCAGATGGCACCCCGTACACATTTCACGGTAATGACGGAACCCGTTCAGTATTTTTTCCGGTTGATCCAGAGCCGGGGCTTGAATATCACTGGCATGATAACGCACCGATTGTTTCATGGCTGTGTGCAGCCCCCACTGAGTGAGTGAGCTATGCGGATAAGAGGCCGCCACATTGATCACCCCCGAATACATCACGCCCAAACCAATACCAATCCCTCCGATAAGCAGCACGGCAATACCTTTCATATATTGTTTCGCCGCACCATGGGCTTCCTCTGTTTTTTTCATGTCATGCTCCTTTTTTGGGTGGTTCGGGAATTTTTCCGGTTTTATATATGGCGTTCATAATCGCGACCGTGCGTGGCGAAGCCCAGGGGAATCCCCCTATAATTTTATCCAGATACACACCGCGCCGGTTAATAATATAGGTTTCCGGGTATTTGAACGTACCGAGCCGGGACCCGGCCACCTGCTGGCCGCCCTGATCCCAGAACATCGGGTACGGAATATGATATTGCTTGATAAAGGCGCGCACATCATCGGCACTGTTATCCACCGACAACCCGATAACGGCAAATTTATTAGCCGGCAGTAAACGGGACAGACGAATCAAATCCGGCATTTCTTTGCGGCACGGCGGACACCATGTCGCCCAGACATTGAGGATAATCACCTTACCAGCGAACTGCGAATGACTTTTGACCTGCTTGCCATCGAGCGAACTCATCTGAAATTCAGGCATGGCCTTGCCTTTGACGGGCAGGCCGCCGGCCTGTTGCTCACTGCCGGATGAGCAGGAAGCCAGTGCTATGGCCAGAACAGAGACCCATAACAATTGTTTCATTACGTTCGCCATGATTTAATACCTGTGAAATACAGTCGTGTTACCGTCTTTGTCGAAAGCCAGTACGGTATAACCCTGCGGCTGCAGGCCGACAGCCTGCATACCCGGTGATTTCATTGGCATTCCCG
>CAJXNE010000043.1 GCA_913056285.1 uncultured Zetaproteobacteria bacterium
TCTGGCTGGTTCGGCGCAGCGGCATAAAGGGGAGGTGACGATGCAATCAATATCGTCGGCTAATTGTTGCCATACATGATCCATGGCCTCGCGACCTTCGCTGGTCAGTGGGTCATCAGTCCTGCCCCGGTATTTGATGCCGCCCTGCAGTGCGCCATGGCGCAATAAATCGACAGTCAGCATGGATCAGCCGGATTCATTTTATCGTAGTCTGAGTGTTGTTTGCCGAGTCGATATGGGTACATGCACGTCAAACTAGCCGGAATGCCCGCTTTGCGGTGCCATTTTACCTACGATAGCAGCACCAACTGAGTCTCCGAACACATTGATCGTGGTACGGCATCGATCCAGGAACCAGTCTATAGCCAGAATCAAACCGATGCCTTCCAGTGGCAAACCAACCGCCTCCAGAACAATCACCATGGTCACCAGTCCTGCTTCGGGAATGCCGGCGGCGCCAATGGCTGCCATCGTTGCGGTCACCAACACCAGCATCTGCTGTCCGAAACTGAGGTCAATACCATAAGCCTGCGCAATAAACAGCACTGCCACGGCTTCATACAAGGCGGTGCCATCCATATTGATGGTGGCTCCCAATGGCAATACAAAGCGGCGCGACTTCTCATCTACGCCTGCAGCTTTCACCCCGTCCAGCGTTAGCGGCAGGGTGGCGCTGGATGAGGCGGTTGAAAAAGCGGTCATCAATGCCGTACCCATGTGTGTGAGATATGCCGCGACAGAGCGTCGTGCCAGTAGCATTAACAGTGCACATAGCACCACCGCATGCGTGAGCAGGCCGGAGATGACGGCTAGCGCGTATTTAGCAAGGCCGGCCAGTTGGGCGAAGAAAGCCTCGCCGCCACCGGCTGCCCCGAGTTTGGAAGCAATGAGCGCAAATACGCCAATCGGGGCAAAAATCATGATCCACCCAACGATTTTCATCATTGCCTCATTCAGCCCATCGAAGAATGCGATGACAGGTCGCCCCTTATCGCCCAGCGTTGTTAATGCTGCAGCAAGCAGAATACAGAATATGATGATGGGTAAGAGTTTCATGTGAGCTGCTGCATCAATAATATTTGGATGCACCAGCGATAGCACCAGATCGGTGATGCCGATATCTGCGATTGCAGGCTTGGGTGCTGCTGTGCCAGCGCCGAGATCAACACCCACACCTGGTTGCCAGATATTGGCCATCAACAGGCCGATAGACACGGCAATCAGGGTGGTACAGGCATAATAGCCAATCGATAACCCGCCCATACGTCCCAATTTGCGTACATCCCCGAGCCCTGCCACGCCGGTAATAATGCTGGCGGCCACCAGTGGGACGATCAGCATTTTCAACGCGGTCAGGAATAGCTGGCCCAGCCATGCCACGGCAATCATTGATTCACCCCAGATAAAGCCGGAAAGCCCACCTGCTACGATGGCAATCAACATGGCTATCAACAATCGCTGCTCGGATTTTCCCTGCATATTGTGCTCCGTTCGTGTTTAAACTAATGCTACGCATTCAACCACAAGCCGGGCAAGCGATGAATCCCGGATGCACCATGGCGACAAATCATGCTTTTCATGCTCATGTGAACCGAGTATCTTTTCCAGATTACGATTGCATGCGCGTTAGGGGAATTATATGAAGCAGTATCATAATCAACGCAAATACTCGCGTTCCAAAGTGGCGATTGCGGCAACGCTAACACCGGAAGGTGGCGATTCTTTTGGTGTTGAAGTCGTGGATTTGAGTATGGGCGGCGTGTTTGTCCACTCAGATCAAGCGCTAAAACCCGGTACAATCTGTCAGATCAATATGTTACTGGGCCATTTTAAACATGAATTGCCTCTTGTCGCAGGTGCGATCGTGATTCGGTCTGTTAAAGAAGGCATTGCATTGCGCTTTGAAGACGTCAAACTGCAAAGTATTCCTGTGATGCAGGATGTTATTGTAGACCATGCTGAAGATCCCGAACAGGCGGCAATGGAATTCTCCAGTCATGGCGGTTGGATTTTCTCTCCCGAGTAAGTTTTCCCCGCCCAAAGCACTCTATAATCTAGTCTGTTGATTGGCCCATAGTGGCATACCTCTTGCTCGTTGATGCTTTATGGCCATTCACCTTTCCCATCAGGGGCTGCAGCAAATGACGCAACTGGAAACGATTATGATAGTCGATCCGGATACACATACGCGAGTATTGATGCAGGAATCAATCAGCAATGCCAGTTTTGATGTTATAACAGCCGATTCCGGTCGGCAGGGTCTGGACTTGTGCGGCGAACAAATGCCTTCCCTGATTCTCATGAATTTCCATTTGCCGGATATGGATGGTATCACCTTTTGTCGAAATTTTCGTGATATGGTTACAGGTAAGGATATTCCACTGGTCATTGTTACGGAAGGTGATGATGTTGAGGTCATCAAACTGGCCTATGATAGTGGCGCCACTGATTTTATAGTCAAACCTGTCAACCGGGAGCTGCTTGGCCATCGTCTGCGCTATATTCTGCGCGCCAGTAAAGCCATGCGTTCAGCCCGAACCAATGAACGGCTACTGGCAGAAGCGCAACGTATTGCCCGCATGGGCAACTGGACCTGGGATTTATGCAATGAAGAGATGTATGTGTCCGGTGAGATATGTCGTATTTTCGGTGTTCCCATGGCCTCGCCCTGCGTATTCCATCAGCTGTTTGTCAATGCAGTTCACGAGCATGATAAACAAGCACTGGATCAGGCTATCGAGCGTGCCTTATCCGGTGAGACCAGCGATGTGGAGCTGCGGATTCGCCGTCCGAATGGATTGGAGCGAACGTTGATAGTGCATGCCGAAAGCAATGCACCGGCAAGCAAGAAATATCTGCTCGGAACCATGCAGGATATTACCGACCGAAAGAAGGCCGACGAGGCCATCAGAAAACTGGCTTTTTACGATCAGGTGACCGGACTGCCGAACAGAACCCTGTTCCGGGAACATTTGAACGTAGCTATGCACCATGCCAACCGGCATGGAAAAAAAATCGCTGTTTTGTTTCTGGATCTGGATAATTTCAAGCGCATCAATGACAGCCTCGGGCATGTTGCAGGTGATCAGTTGTTGCAGGAGGTGTCGAGCCGATTAAAGCAAAGTATCCGCGCCACAGATATTGCATCTGCAGATTGTTCTCATGCACAGTCTAATGATGCAAACAAGCATACGCTGGCACGCCTCGGCGGCGATGAATTCACGGTCATGTTGGTGGATCTCAACAATGAGAAGCAGATCAATATTGTGTCCAACCGTATTCTGGAAAGCCTGCATGAACCATTCATGCTGGCCGGTAATCGCGTAGTGGTCACATCCAGTATCGGTATTGCTATTTACCCTGAAGATGGCGAAGAAATAGATACCCTGCTCAAACATGCTGATGCGGCCATGTACCAGGTGAAATCCAGCGGTCGAAATGGCGTATTCTTTTATGATGATGAGCTGCGTCGTCAGAGTCAGAATCGCATCCAGCTTGAAGGTGAATTGTATCATGCGCTGGAACATGATGAGATGACACTGTTTTATCAGCCCAAAGTATCGGCTAAACATTTACACGTATCCGGATTTGAAGCTCTGGTTCGTTGGATTCATCCCGAAAAAGGCATGATTCCGCCACTGGAATTCATTGCTGTCGCCGAAGATTCCGGTCTGATTATTCCGATGGGGAAATGGGTGATTAAGACCGCCTGCCGCCAGCATCAGACATGGCTTGAGGCTGGATTCGGTCCGATCAGCATTTCAGTCAATCTCTCATGTCATCAGTTTTCGGACCGGAAGCTGTTGCATGCAGTCCGCGACATTCTGGAAGAAACCGGCATAGAACCAAAGTATCTGGAATTTGAGATCACTGAGAGCGTACTGATGGAGGATGCTGATACTGCGATGCTGGTGCTTGGCGAAATGAAAAAGATGGGCATGAAAATATCGATTGATGATTTTGGCACCGGCTATTCGAGTATGGCCTATCTCAAACATTTTCCGATTGATGTACTGAAAGTGGATCGCTCTTTTATCATGGATATCCCTGATGATGATAGGGAAGCCACCATTACTACGGCCATCATCAAACTGGCGCATGCCCTGAATCTCGTTGTTGTGGCAGAAGGGGTGGAAAATGCCGAGCAATTACATTTCTTGAGCGCTTTGAAGTGCGACCAGATTCAGGGCTATTTTTTCAGTCCGCCAGTGCCTGCTGAAAAGGCAGAGAAACTGATCAAGGTGCCTTTTACGGTCAGGTAGAATGAATGACTTCAGTATGTCTGTAGCGAGCTATCCACATCATCAATCCAGCGCAAAATCCCACCAGCCAGATTTTTGACATTGGCGTAACCTTTGCCCTGCAGAAACTCGACAGCCTGGGCTGAGCGTCCGCCCATTTTGCAATGCACGACAATGTCTCTGTCTGTCGGCACTTCCGCATAGCGTTCAGCGATTTGCCCCAATGGAATTTTGTGCGTGCCTGCTATGGCGCAAATCGCAATCTCATACGGCTCGCGCACATCCAGTACATATAAATCCTGATTGGTATCCATCATGGTCTTCAGTTGAACCGGCGTAATATCATATTCAGCCATCGCTTCTTCCTCTTCGTTTGCTTCAGTCGGGGGCAGGCCACAGAATTGCTCATATTCAACCAAGTCACCAATGCTTGGGTGATCACCACAGGCGGGGCAGGTTGGATCACGGCGCAATGTTACCTCGCGGAACTTCATCTGCATGGCATCGTACAACAACAATCGGCCAGAAAGCGTTGTGCCTTGCCCCAGAATAATTTTCACTGCTTCTGTCGCCTGAATCACGCCAATGACCCCGGGTAAAACGCCCAGTACGCCGCCTTCGGCACAAGATGGCACCAATCCCGGCGGTGGCGGCTCAGGATACAGGCAGCGATAACACGGCCCGCGTGTGTCGCTCTCTCGGTAATTGAATACGGTGGCTTGCCCTTCGAATTGAAATATCGAAGCATAAATCAGCGGTTTATCTTCCAGTACGCAGGCATCATTGACCAGATAACGGGTCGGAAAATTATCCGTGCCATCGACGACCAGATCGTACTGGCTGACAATGTCGCGCACATTGTCGCGGCGAATGCCGTCGCCATGCAGGTTTACATTCAGGTGTGGGTTGATACCGAGCAATGTATCGCGGGCGCTTTCCACCTTCGGGCGGCCGATATCAGCGGTGGAATGGGCAATTTGGCGTTGTAAATTGGAATCATCGACGACATCGAAATCAACCAGTCCGATGGTGCCAACGCCTGCTGCCGACAGGTAGAGTGAAATCGGGCTGCCCAGTCCGCCCGTGCCGATACACAATACTTTGGCCAGCTTCAGTTTTTCCTGACCCTCAAGGCCGACTTGCGGCAAAATAATATGGCGATTGAACCGCGCCAGTTCCGCCGCACTCAAAATATCAGTCATCGCTTACTCCTCAAACTCTTTCACCACAGAGGAACAATTAAAGAATTTAAACTGATTTTTCTTTTCTCTGTCCCCCAGGGGAGCCTCTCTGCCGCAAGCGGCATTCACCTTCTGCTCTCTGTGGTGAAGGTTAACATAAACGTTCGTAAACCTGCCGGACGCCTTCGGGCTGGCAGATTAGCATGGTATCGCAACCGGCTGTCAATGCAGCTTCAGCCGCCGCTGGCACATCTTCGCCGACCCCTTTCATACATAAATCATCACTCCAGATACGCCCGAAAAAGTTAATGCGCTGCCTTAATACATGGCGCACCCAGAATGGAGATATCGTCGCTACATCCTTGACGGTGTCACGGTAAATCACATGCGCAGTCATCACATGCTTCAATCCTGCGGCTATCAAGCGGGCAAAGGGTTCAGCCTCATCCAGAATCGTCGCCAAAGGCGCATCCACCTGCGGTACCGCCACATGCGAGTCGGCATTGGCGCGCCCATGACCGGGAAAATGTTTACCCACCGCTTCAATGCCGGCATCGTGCAGACCACGCATGCATGCCATCGCCAGCGCCGTGACCTGTTCAACATTATCGCCAAACGAGCGCTTGCCGATAATGCCATGCCCATCGGGATGAAATAGATCCAGCACCGGCGCACAGTTATGCGTAAAGCCCAGACCTTTCAATGCCTCGCCAGCACATAAGCTATCCTGATATGCGGCCTGAATCGCTGTTCCTGCATTGCGGCCAAACATCACCCCATAATCAGCCGCATGACGGCGGGCGTTGAATGGCGCCCACGGCATACGATTGACCCGACCACCTTCTTCATCAATCGCAGCCCATGTGTTCTGTCCGGTACAGGCACGCACCGCAGCCAACAACGCTTTCACCTGCTCGGGGCTTTCAGTATTGCGAGCGAACAGAATGATGCCCAGCGGCGGTCTTTCTTTCAGCCATGTGCACTCCTGTGTCGTCAGTACCAGCCCCTCCAGTCCGATGATCAAATGTTCATTCATTAATGGTGGTACCTCGTTTGTTGTTCCACCCAAAAACAAAACCCCTTCTTCCGATCCACGGAAAAAGGGGCTTTGTTTTTTCTAGGAGTCTGTCGGGCTTAGGGGGATCGTAGCGAGTAGGTGGGGAAACGAGTCAAAAATAGCATGATTTTGAGGCGCATAGTGGTAACTATGCAACGATAAATCAGGATGTTTTGGGCCGCTATCCCTGCCGCGCAGTAGATTTCTCATAAGTCCGCCAGACTCCTAGGGCCTGTTCACACTAATTAGTGCTTCGATCAAACACGTGTGAAAAGGCCCTGGTGTTGCCTATGCTTATTTAGCGGCTTTTTTGGCGGCTGTTTTGGCATCGCCGATGCTGATTAACTCGACTTCAAACACCAATACGCTGTTAGGACCGATTTTCGGGCCTGCGCCACGCGGGCCGTAGGCGAGGTCAGATGGTAAGACGAATTTGTATTTGGAACCGACACTCATCAGCTGTACGCCTTCAGTCCAACCCTTGATAACACCGTTAAGCGGAAAGGTCACCGGTTTGCCGCGTTTGTAGGATGAATCGAATTCAGTGCCATCAATTAAGGTGCCGCGATAATTTACAGTCACCTTGTCCGTGGCCTTGGGTTTGGCACCGTCACCCTGTTTAAGCACTTCGTATTGCAGTCCGCTCTTGGTGGTGGTCACGCCTTTCTTTTTAGCATTTTCGGCCAGAAAAGCTGCGCCATCAGTCTTGTTTTTTTCCCCTGCTGCTTTCTGTGCTGCTGCGCGCGACTCAGCTTGTTTCTTGAAAAATGCCTGTTTTGCCTTCCCTGCATCTTCTTTGCTTAGCTTTAATTTACTGCCATCAAGACGATCATTGATGGCTGCCTCCAGCGCGGCGCGATCCAGGTCAGTTTTCAGTGATTTCAGTGACATGCCGATATCCATGCCAATAGCATAGCTTAATTTGGCATTGTCATTATCCAACTGCAACCCGGCAGGCGCGGCGTTCTTTACCTCGGCTTTTTTAACCTCAGTCTGCTGCGAACATGCTGCCAGCATGGTCAGAGCAGTGACTGCAATGATAGTTTTTTTAATGTACATTAAATTCCTCCAGTTGATGTGTGAATAGCTGCAATAATAGCAGGTTTTGTTGCTGTTGCGATGTTTATTCCCATTCGATGGTGGCGGGTGGTTTGCCGGATACATCATAGACCACCCGGTTGATGCCGCGCACTTCATTGATAATGCGATTCGATACTTTGGCCAGTAGTGCATGCGGTAGTTCCGCCCAGTGTGCAGTCATGAAATCCTGCGTCTGGACGGCGCGTAGCGCCACCACCCACTCGTAAGTGCGGCCATCGCCCATAACACCCACCGATTTGACCGGTAGAAATACCACAAAGGCCTGCGATGTTTTTTCATACCAGCCGGATGCGACCAGTTCTTCCATAAAAATGGCATCGGCCAGACGCAATAGATCAGCATATTCCTTTTTGACTTCACCTAGAATACGCACGCCGAGTCCGGGACCGGGGAATGGGTGGCGATAAACCATGTCGCGCGGCAAGCCGAGCGCTACGCCCAGTTCGCGCACTTCATCCTTGAATAAATCGCGTAATGGCTCCAACAATTTCAGATGCAGAGTGTCGGGCAGGCCGCCGACATTGTGATGGCTCTTGATGGTATGCGCCTTGCCGGTTTTAGAGCCGGCGGATTCAATGACATCGGGATAAATCGTGCCCTGCGCCAGCCAGCACGCATTGGGCATATTCTCCGCCTCTGCCTGGAAGACATGCACGAATTCACGGCCAATGATTTTACGCTTGGCTTCCGGATCGGAAATGCCAGCCAGTTCGCTCAGGAAGGCATCCGAGGCATCGATATGATCGACTTTAACACCCAGATTTTCAGCAAAGGTCTGCATCACCTGTTCCGCCTCATTTAGGCGCAATAAGCCGTTATCGACAAAAATACAGGTCAGTTGATCACCGATGGCGCGCTGCAAGAGAGCTGCTGCGACTGAAGAATCAACGCCGCCGGAGAGTCCCAGAATAACTTCTTCATCGCCGACCTGTTGACGGATTTGTGCGACAGCTTCATCAATGTATCCGGGCATTGTCCAACTACGATCACAGCCGCATATTTCATGCACAAAACGCGACAAAATCGCCGTGCCTTGCCGGGTGTGGGTTACTTCAGGATGAAATTGCAGCGCATAAAAATGGCGTGTTTCATCAGCCATACCGGCGATTGGCGTGGAATCATTGCTACACAATACATGGAAGCCATCCGGCAGCCCGGTCACTTTATCGCCATGGCTCATCCACACATCGAGTATGCCGTTTTCTTTATCTTCAATGTCACGCAATAATGGCGAATCACCCGAAGTCAGAATTTCCGCATAGCCGAATTCGCGTGCATGACCGGTTTCGACCGAACCGCCCAGTTGCGCCGCCATAGTCTGCATGCCGTAGCAGATACCGAGCACCGGCACTCCCAGCTCAAACACGATGGATGGTGCGATCGGTGTCTCATCTTCATAGACTGAATTCGGACCGCCGGAAAGAATGATGCCGGACGGGGCAAAGTCACGAATGGCTTCCGCATCCATATCCCATGCATGCAGTTCGGAATAGACCTCGGCTTCGCGCACGCGGCGCGCAATCAGCTGCGTATATTGCGATCCGAAATCTAAAATGAGAATTTTATCCATTAAATCAATACCCTTTAACGCAGATGAACGCAGATTGACACAGATAGTTCAAATGATCCAAAGCAATCCCTTCATTAGCATAAGTTTTTGTAATGTCTGTGTCGTTTGTTTTACGATTTCATCAGACTTTATCTGCGTTCATCTGTGTCTAACTTCATGAATCCATACGATAATTCGGAGCTTCCTCGGTAATGGTAACATCATGCACATGCGATTCGTGCAAACCGGCGCCGGTGATACGGACAAAACGGGCGCGCTGGTGAAATGCATGGATGTCGGCTGCACCGGAGTAGCCCATGGATGCACGCAATCCGCCTATCAGCTGATGTAGAATATCGCCCAGCGGGCCTTTATAGGGGACGCGCCCTTCAATGCCTTCAGGGACCAGTTTCATGGCTTCATCCACATCACCCTGAAAATACCTGTCCTTGCTGCCCTGTTGCATGGCGCCAATCGAGCCCATGCCACGGTAGGCCTTGTAGGTGCGACCCTGATACAGGATTTTGGCTCCGGGTGCTTCTTCGGTGCCGGCGAACATCGAGCCGAACATGCAGGTGGAAGCGCCAGCCGCCATAGCTTTGGCAAAATCACCAGAGAACTTGATGCCGCCATCAGCGATGACCGGCACGCCTGCATCATTGCCTGCCGCCGAACATTGCATGACAGCGGTTAGTTGCGGAACACCTACGCCAGCCACAATACGCGTTGTGCAAATCGAACCGGGGCCAATACCCACTTTCACTGCATCGGCGCCGGCATCGGCCAGATCGCGCACGGCTTCCGGCGTAGCGATGTTGCCGCCGATAATCTGGATGTCATCGCCATGCTGGCGTTTGAGTTCGCGTACCTGTTCGATTACGCCGCTGGAATGGCCGTGCGCCGTATCCACCACGACAGCATCCACGCCAGCTGCAAACAGTGCTTCAAATCGCTGCATTTCCTTGTCGCCGACGCCAATCGCTGCGGCAGTCAGCAAGCGGCCCAGATCGTCACGAACGGCATTGGGGAATGCTTTGGACTTTTCGATATCGCGCACCGTGATCATGCCGACCAAACGGCCTGCATGATCGAGCACGGGTAGCTTCTCGATGCGGTGTTCACGGAACAATTGCTTGCAGGCATCCAGTTCCACGCCGTGGTGAACCGTAACCAGTCGTTCTTTCGGGGTCATCATTTCGGCGACTTTTTTACCCGGATCGCGATCAAAGCGGATGTCGCGGTTGGTAACAATGCCGCAGACCTTGCCATCGTTATCAAGCACAGGAAAACCGGAAAACCCGTTTTCGGCAGCCAGTCGGGATACTTCGGCCAGGGTGGTGTCCGGCGTTACGGTTAACGGATTTTGTACTACGCCAGCTTCATAGCGTTTGACGCAGCGCACTTCAGCAGCCTGTTGCTCAGGCGTGAGGTTTTTGTGAATGACGCCGATACCGCCTTCCTGTGCCAGCGCAATGGCAGTACCGGATTCGGTGACCGTATCCATGGCGGCGGATAGCACCGGGATATTCAGGCGAATGGTTTTGGTCAGTTGGGCTGATGTATCAACGCCTCGCGGCATGACATTACTGGCTTGTGGAACCAGCAGCACATCATCAAATGTCAGGCCTTCTCCAAGCAATTGATCATTCATGCAGTGTTTACCTCCGGAATAGTGACGTAAGTCGTGTTGTAAATACCCAGCGATTGAATAACAAAATGGTAAAATATTCGATTTTGTTATTCAAGAGCAGTGTTTCTATGTGTTAAAAAAATGGAAGGCGCGATGATAACGAAACTGGCTGCTCCTAGAAAGGAGCCATGCGATGGTGTCATGTGATGGGGTGCCAGCGATGCAGTAGATGTGGCCCGGCGTTGTGTTATTTGGTGTATCAGGAGCCTGAGATTGTTTCGATTGTTTCTGGCGGTTGTTTCTGAGCTGCAGCGCAATGAGGACAGAAAGCATAGTCAGGCGATAGCCCACGCTTACAGGACATGCATTTATTCATATGATTAACCATGCGTCCGACTTTGACCGAAATAACGGCAGTGACCATGGCAAACATACATATGCCTGACATAATCAGACTGGCTGCCAGCGTTTTACCAATCGGGGTTTTCGGTACAAAATCACCATAGCCCACCGTGCTCATGGTTACCAATGACCACCATGTACCTTCAAAGGCATCTGAAAATGTTTGTGGCTCCAGAATATAGACAGCATTGCCTACCAGTACTGAAATCAGGCCAATGGTGCCGAGTACGCCCATTAATAGATGTACGGAGCCCTTCAAAGAAATAAACAGAGCACGCACAACAGGGAAGGAGATAGCGACCCTGATCACTCGCGCCAGCCGTAATAGTCGCACCAGCACAAAAGAATCGCCCGCGATGAATAATGGCAATACCGTTACCAGGTCAATGATGCCGTAAAAGCTTCGTATATAATGCCAGCGGTTGCGGGCGGCATATATCCGACAGATATATTCAAATGCAAAGACAATCAAAACAGCGTGCTCAAAGATGGAGATTTGCTGGCTCCATTGGGCTCTTACGGTATCAATTGTGCCCAGCATGGTGACCATGACAGCAAGCATAATGATGATAAGCAAGATGGCATTTGTGATTTTTCCACGAGGGCCATGCATATCAAACAGGAAAGAATTGAGCAGCTTGCGAAATCCACTCAAATCGCCTTCATGGCCCATTGTGGTTGAAATATCTTTTGGCGGCATAGGCGACTCCGGCTGGCCAAAACAAGCGCCTGCGAAGAAATATTAGCAAATTTCAGGCCAATTTCAGGCCAATTCCTTGTGATGACAGTCTGGCCCGGTTGATTCATAAATAAGCAGGCCTGCCTGCGGGAAATAAAAACAGTCATGATTTCATCCAGCTTTAAGCCTTCGATTCTTAATGCCGATTTTTGATGATGTGGCGGTTTTGAATAGATTCAATGCAATATGCCGAATCACAGCCATATTTGCCGGGCTATTTCCTTTTCGTGCGCGGTAGCGTTTGACATCAATTCAACCGCTTCTATAATGCGCCGCCCTTGCAAGGCAAAGCCCCTGTAGTATATGTATGGAAGCGATGCCAGAACCACTGCAAAAATGGAGTAGTTATGTCTACCTGGACTGTTCGCCCTGGCGATATTGAACGTAAATGGTTTGTTGTTGATGCCAATGACCTGGTGCTTGGCCGTTTGGCTACGCAGATTGCCACGGTGCTGCGCGGCAAACATCGTCCCGAGTTTACCCCGCATGCGGATTGCGGTGATCATGTGATTGTGATCAACGCGGAAAAAATTCGTGTTACCGGCAATAAGGAAAGTGATAAAGTATATTATCATCACACTCGCTTTGCCGGTGGCCTGAAAAGCATTACGCTGGAAAAGCAGCGTGAAAAACATCCGGAGCGCATCATTGAATCAGCCGTTAAAGGCATGATGCCAAAAGGCCCGTTGGGTCGCTCCATGCTAAAAAAGCTGAAGGTTTATGCCGGTAGTGAGCATCCGCACACCGCCCAGCAACCTGAAGCAATGCAGCTTTAAGTAATAAAACAGACAAGGAATAATACAATGGCAGAAACAGTTTATCGCGGCACAGGCCGCCGCAAAAGCAGCGTAGCTCGCGTTATGATCCAGTCAGGTCAGGGACGTATCATGGTCAATGGTCGCGAAGTGGAAAATTATTTCCCGGTTGAAATTATTCGTCAGCAGGCTTTATTGCCGCTGAGCGAAACCCAACTTTCCGGTCGC
>CAJXNE010000044.1 GCA_913056285.1 uncultured Zetaproteobacteria bacterium
CAAATCAAACACGTACAGCTTGATTTGTAAGCAAAGGCAAAACCGCGCTTTTGCCTTTGCGATCTGATTATAGGCAGGATGCCTTTAATCAGCTTCTGCCTAAGAAACTAACGCACATGAATAGTCCGACTTAAAATATAAAAGCGGCATGAATCTTGCAGTTGGCCGGTATGCTACGTTTTTTATTCATCATATTTTTGTTAGCAGCCTTGCCATATACGGCGTTGGGTCAGGCCGCCGGACAGATCCAGGCTGCTGCCACTTTTCTGCATAACGGTAACCCCGAACAGGCTGTTATCACGGCGCAAAGGGCACTTAAAAAAGTTACACTGACAGCATCAGAGCGTCGAGCATTACTTTCAACGATAGCCCGAGCCGAAACATTGCGCACCACGCATCAGCATTTCAAACGCGTTGAAGCCGCTACCCAGGCACTGGATGCTGTCATCAACGAGTTTCCGGACAGTCCGGATGCGCCTCAGTTCAGATGGAAACTGGCATGGTTATGGTGGCAGGCCGGCCAGAATCAACAGGCGATTACGGCGGCGCGTGAGATTATCGCTCAGGATCAGCAAGCCTCAAATCTGCGCCGTGCATGGCTGTTGATGGCACGGGTACATATACGAATGAGGAATTATGCGTATGCAAGAAGCGATTTGCTTCAGTATGGATTGAATGTGCGTAGCAACAGCCGTGATCAGGCCATCGGTATGGCCTGGATGGGAATTGTGGATCAGGGTGAGTCCCGGCACGATGCAGCCTTCAAAAATCTGCATGCTGTTTACAGCGCATGGCCAGATGTCATTACGGCGGAATCGGAATTATTTGGCAACTATATCAATCTGGCGTACCGGCATGGTCAACATCATCAAGCCTTGCAATTGACGAAAGCATTCATCCGCCTGTACAGCAACGAACCACAGTCTGCACAGGTGCGGCTGATTCGGGCCAATCTTCATGCCGAAAATGAGCAAACAATCGCCACGGCTATCAAGGAATATAGCATTCTGGCCAGGCGACAGGCGGAAACGGAGATTGGTCGCAAGGCTTTCATGCGCAAGATGATGTTGGAGTTCAGGCATGAGCAGCAGCGCGAGAAACTATTGCCTGTATTGGTATCACTTAAAAAGATTGCCGATGAGAATCAACTCTCAAGTATCGAAGATGAAGCCATGCTGGATATGGCTCGCCTGTGGACGCGCATCCCGATGCCGACAGCAGGTGCGAGCGCCAGGCATGCACCTCCGGCTCTGGAGGCGTACGCCAGGGCGGCCGCCTCGCTGGACAAGCAAATTGCCGATGCGGCAAAGAAGGAGGGCGCTGTATGGTTGAATACTTACATCACGACCCTGCTTGAGCAGCAACAGTGGCTTAAAGTGGTTACCATCTGGCGCCACTTCCCCCAGCTACGTCCAGCCAGCCATACATCACAAGAACTGAGGCTTGGCATTGCACACGCGATGCGCATGCTGATGTTATTTGATACGGCAGAAACCATGCTGCAACGCCTTTATAGCGAAAACAGAATGAGCATCAGAGGCCAGCGCATCATGATGGAGCGAGCCCGGTTGTGGATGGATCGGCGCGATTCAGATGGCGTGAAAAAAATCATGCGCTGGCTGAACCGCCATCAATTCAGCATCTATCGACCTGAAATGCTGCTTATCGTCGCTCGCATCCAACTGGCCAAAAGCCAACCCGAACTGGCGAGGCAGACACTGGTATCGGTTAGTGTCGACGATCTCGCAGTCGAATCCAGAGTGCATTACTGGAAAACAAAAGCTGAAATTTCTGAAGCATTATCCGAATACCATCAAGCTGCCCGGGCATGGGCGAAATATAGCCAGAGCGGAGGTGCTGATGAAAAACTGGGCTTGCATCATCAGGCTGCCAATCTGTTTGGAGCCGGAGAATTTATTCAGGCTAGAGAGCTTTATCTCCAGATACCGGAAGCTGAGCGCGATGCCGCATGGGCATACCATATGGGGGTGAGCCAGTTGCGTAGCGGGGAAGTAAAACAGGGTATGAATCGCTTGCAACAACTGGCAGGACAAACCGCCACCAAGGCGGGTGCCAGTCGATTCGCATCACTGGCTAAACTGGCACTGACCGACTTGCAGGCGCAAAAGCTGTTGGGGACAAAGCCATGAATGCGTCATATGAATCAGCTGTTCAAAGCAAATTGTCCGGCGTGTGCATGATTGGTTTTCCCGGGCAGGAAGAAGCCGAACTGCGTGTGCAGTTGGGACAAGTGCTGCCGGATACCCATATAGAATCACTACCCGAAGATTCCGCGCAAACGGAAATCAGTTCCGAGGCCCTGATTTTTATCTGGGATACGGTGACATCACCTGCCGTTGTGAGGCGGCTGTTCAGTGCTTACCCGCAAGCTAATATTGTGGTGCTCACCAATCTGGGGCAGGGCGAGCGCGCTGCCGATTTGATGGATATGGGGGCGATTGACTACAGACTCATGCCGGTACCGGATGACGTGATGGAAATATATATTCGTAAAAGTGGCCACCAGAGTGCGCTGGCAAAACAGGCCAGTGACAGAAAGCCCAAGATCAAAGACCAACAAAATATTTTCATCACCGAGGATGTTGAAACGCGACGACTGTTGGATCGCGTCGCGCTGGTTGCGCCGAGTAATGCATCGGTGCTGGTGGTGGGAGAGTCCGGCACGGGTAAGGAGCGCTTATCTCGCTATGTTCACGCCTGCTCCAATCGCAAGCATGACAATTTCATTGCCATTAATTGCGCTGCCATTCCTGAAGGTGTATTGGAATCTGAGTTGTTTGGCCATGAAAAAGGGGCATTTACCGGCGCAACATCAGCCCGGCCGGGTAAATTTGAACTGGCCCATGAGGGCACCTTACTGCTTGATGAAATCACTGAAATGCCGGTACACCTGCAAGCCAAATTGTTGCGCGTACTGCAGGAAGGTGAAGTGGACAGGTTGGGTGGCCACAAGCCGGTTAAAATCGATGTGCGCGTGATCGCAACCAGCAACCGGGATATTGCCAAGGCAGTTCAGGAAGGCGCTTTTCGGCAGGATCTCTATTACCGACTCAATGTCGTTACGATTACGCTGCCGCCGTTAAGAAGCCGCAGCGACGATATTCTGCCATTGGCGCATCACTTCCTGCAGCGTTTCTCAGACATGTACCGACGCGCTGCTCCATCACTCAGTCCGCAAGCGGTTGAGTCTATGCAGCGCTATCCATGGCCTGGAAATGCTCGCGAGTTGGAAAACTGCATGCACAGAGCATTTCTGATGGCCGTTGACGATGCTATTCGCCCTGATCACCTGTGTTTGGATTCAGCGCCCCCGCTACAGGCGGAGGATACATCGGAGCAAGATACCGTACAGGCAGGCGTTTCCATTCGCGATATGGAACGCGCCCTGATTGAAAAAACGCTGGTGCATGTGCAGGGCAATCGCACTGAAGCGGCTCAACTGCTGGGCATCAGCATTCGAACCCTGCGTAACAAACTGCATGGCTATGAGTCTGGCATGACGCTTGCTGTATAAACGTGCAGCTATCATCACACAACACGCGCGAAGGAACGCCGGTCGGGAGTAATTTATGAATTTATTGGGCGCCGGCTTTCAGCGACTCGAAGCCACATTGATCGCCAGAGAAAAGATGCAGGGTGTATTATCCAGTAATATTGCCAATGCGGAAACCCCCAACTTTCAGGCTGATCAACGCAGCTTTGCCGATTTCCTGGCGGATCAGCAGGCCACAGCTCGCACGGGCAATGTGACTACCACGAATCGCATGCATTTTTCCGACATCGACACCGACAGTCACCTGTCTATGAGCCTGTTTGATCGGAAAGTTTCACATAAAATGGATGGCAATAGCGTCGATATTCAGCAGGAAATGGCGCGTATGAGTGAAAACCAGCTGATGCATGAATTGTCCATGCGGCTGGTCAAGGGAAAGCTCGGTGGCTTGATGAACGCTATTAAGGAGGGTCGCTAATGGCCAATGATTTATTAAGTTCCATGCATATCAGTGCTGCCGGCATGTCCGCACAGCGAACCCGGATGGATGTGATTTCGGAAAATATCGCCAATGCCGAATCCACCCACACCAGCAAAGGCGGCCCCTACCGGCGTCGGCAGGTCGTTTTTCAGGCAGTTAGCCAGAAGCAGCCTTTTTCAGCCGCTTTCAGCAGCGCCTTTCAATCAGGTGGACGCCAATCTGTCAAGGCGGCATCAATTGTTCAGGACAAATCGCCCTTTCGCGAAGTCTATGACCCTTCCCACCCTGATGCCAATGCGAAAGGGATGGTTAAACTACCCAATGTCAATCCGGTTGAAGAGATGGTCGATATGAATGACGCCTCTCGCAGTTTTGAAGCCAATGTAACCACGATGGAGGCATCCAAACGTATGTTTTTAAAATCGCTTGAGCTGCTTCGCTAGGCGTACATGATGAGGAGAATAATATGAATATACACGGTTATCAATCTGTCGGAGGTCTGCCCCAACTCACTGGTTCGCAGCAAGCAGATAAGCCGGTTACCGGTTCGGGTAATTTTGCCACCCTGCTCAATGCTTATGTAAACGAGGTCAACCATGATTCAAAAGAAGCCGATAAAGCTGCTGTTTCACTGGCTACCGGCGAAAACAAAAACACATCGGAAACCTTGTTGGCTATTCAGAAAGCCGACCTGTCTTTCAAGATGATGCTGAGTGTAAGGAATAAGCTGGTTGACGCGTATCGAGAAATCTCACGCATGCAGGTTTAGCCGAGTCATGTCCGGCAAACCGCAAGCTAAAAATTCACTTGAGTAGAGGTAATCCACATGGCTGATGCTTTAACACCGCACACGCAGGCACCAATGAGCGCGTCGTCAATGTCTCAGGCACCCATTGAGGCCAGTGCGCAGGATGTCGTCGGAGATGGTCAGGGCGCGACCATCCAGATTCCCCAGATGCTGGTGAAATACAGAAAACTGATGTTGTTTGTCGCAGCAAGCCTGATGCTGGCTGGCTTTATCAGTCTGGTATTATGGTCGTCTGAAAAACCTTACCGGGCCATTTATGCCGGAATGGCGGAAAAAGATGCAGCCAGTGTGGTGGAAATGTTGCAGAAGGAGCATATCCCGTATCGACTGGAAGGCGGCGGTACGGTCATGGTACCGGAAGATCAGGTTTATCAGGTGCGCCTGAAACTGGCTGGCGAGGGAATGACGCCATCGGGCAATACAGGCTTTGAAATTTTTGACAAGAGCAATGAGTTTGGTCTTAGTGATTTTACCCGCAAAGTTAACCTGCAACGTGCCTTGCAGGGTGAATTATCCCGCACCATTGAGGTGATGCCACAGGTCACAGCGGCACGTGTGCACCTGGTGATGCCAAAAGAATCCGCTTTTGCCGAACGCGATCGCAAAGCAACGGCTTCAGTGATGCTGCAACTGGCAGGCGGCAGACATATGCCCAAAAAGTCTGTGATGGCGATCCAGAACCTGGTTGCAGCCAGCGTTCGGGATATGGCGGTGAGCGATGTTACGGTCGTTGATGCATCCGGCACGCTGCTTTCCAGCAATGAAAAGGAAGCGCCGATGAGCGAAGGCCAGACCATGCAGGAATATCGGACCAAGCTCGAGCAGCGACTCGAACAGCGATTGTCCGGCATGCTGGAGCAAATCGTCGGGCAGGGGCAGGCCGTGGTGCGTGTTTCCGCCGACATCAATCGTGAATTCATTGAACAGAATAATACCCGTTATAATCCGGACGAGCAGGTCTTGCGCAGCCGCAAATCGATTTCAGAAGAACGTGCATCAGCCGGTGCTTCGGCGCTCGGCGTACCGGGACTTGCCTCAAATACGCCGGGCTCAAACCCGGTTAATCCGGGTGGTTCTGTTGGCGCGCCGAGCCAGCCGCAGGATAAGGCCAAACGATTGGAAGATGTGAATAACTATGAGATTAGCACCACTAAAGAGCATCGCATTATCCCCTTTGGCAGTATTAACAAGCTGAGCGTAGCCACTATCGTTGGCGGCCACTACAAAGCCGATGACAAGGGAGGACAGAGCTTTACGCCAAGAAGCAAAGCAGAGCTGGCCAGTTTGCAGAAATTGATAGAGCGGGCTATGGGCTATGATGAAGATCGCGGCGATTCGGTGAGCGTACAAAGCATGCCATTGGTTGATATCTCCAACAGCGTAGATGAAGACGCACTACAGTCAGCTGAAAATAGAGTGTTCTACATGCAAATTGCGCGCTACAGCCTGGCCGGATTGGCGCTGCTGTTGCTAGGCTGGTTTGTGTTGCGCCCACTGGCTACACGCATGCAGGAATCCGCTCATCAGGATGAAAAAGAAAAGAATCCCGCACTGGCCGCTCCCAACCAGATGTCGAGCGAAGCCTATGCCCGCCTGGCCAATATGGAGCAGGTCAAACAGAATGTTTATCAGGAACCGGATCGCGCCAATAAAGTATTAAGGGAATGGATGGATCCGGTATGAAAAAAAAGAAGCAATTAAGCGGTGAAGATAAAGCCGCTATCCTGATTTTTGCGCTCGGCCCGGAAGCTTCCGCACCGCTGGTGCAGGGCATGGATGACCAGACTCTGAGTCGGCTCGGACGCAGAATGGCGGAGCTGGGAAAAATTGATGTCGACATTCTTGATTCGGTAACCAAAGAGTATTTGGAAATGCATCATTCAGAGGATCCAATGCTGCGTTCAACGCACAAGGATGTGGTTTCACTGTTCAAGTTGGCAGTTGAAAATGATCGGGCAGATCGGCTGCTGAGTGAGTTGAATGCACCAAAAACATTAACCATCTGGGATAAATTATCGCGATTGAAACCGGAAATGATTGCCAACGCGATTGCCGATGAACACCCACAAACCGTGGCGTTGATTCTGGGTAATATCGATAGTGGCGTGGCCAGTCGCGTCATTGCCCTGCTGCCCGAAGATATGCAGTTATCCGTTGTCATGCGCATGTCCAAGATTGAAAGCGTACCCAGGGAGCTGGTGCGGGATATCGAAGAAACACTGGAGAAGGAGCTGGCCGATACGCAGGGCGAATCAGGTATCAGCTTCGATGGTATGGTCAGCGTGGTCGATATTCTCAAAGGGCTGGATAAAGATGTGGCACGGCCCATTCTGGATCAATTGCGCGACAAGGATGAGACGCTATTTACGCAAGTGGATCGATTGCTGCTGATTTTTGAAGACTTGAAAGAGCTGTCGGATCGCGATATTCAGACGATTCTGAAGCATATTTCTTCCGATGATCTGGTGAAATCCCTGAAGGGTGCAAGCGAAGAGGTGGCAGAGCGCTTCTTCGGTAATATGTCGCAGCGCGCCGCTGAAATCATGCGCGAAGATATGGAAGTGATGGGGCCGATGAAGCTGGCTGATGTGGAAGATGCGCAGCAGACAGTGTTAAAGGTGATTCGCAAGCTGGATGATGAAGGTGCGGTCACGCTCAGTTCCAGCGATGATATGGTGTAAATCATGAGCGCATTGATTCCACTTTCATTCCCTGAAGAAAAGAACACATCCGATCAACAGGCAAGACAGTTTCCATATGCACCCATTGGCGATACGAGCTATCAGAAACAGGCGGAAGCAGGTGGTGCTCATCGCATGCAGCAACTGGAAGCCATGCTGAAAGAGGTTCAGGGCAGGGCTGAAATCGTAGAAAAAGAAGCCTATGACAAAGCTTATCTGGCTGGTGAAAAAGCGGGCATGGCGCTGGGGAAAAGGCGGGGTGAGCAGATTCTGGCCGCGCTTCAGGAAAGCCTGGAGGGTACCGGATCTTCGCTGCAGGCCATACAAGCCTCATTTGCCGATGCGGCCATGGATGTGGCCGGATTTATTGCCAAACAGATCATTGCGGATGCCGTGCAGGATGACAACGCTAGACTGTGGCGCATTGCCAAACAGGCGTCAGAGCAGTTACCTGATGCAACGGCTCTGACGATTGCCGTGTCTCCTGATGACTTTTCCAGCTTTAAACGTTTGTTGGAAGAGAGTGACAGCCTGACGATATTAAATAGCGATCCGGCGGTTCAAAACGGCACATGCCGTATTGTTTCCAGTCAGCAGGATATTCTTGTTGATCCGTTGGCTGCGGTCGATGTCTGGCTCGACAGGCTTGGACCAGAATTGCGGTTCGATTCAGGGCAGGCAGCCCCCGGTTCTGAATGAAGCGATGAGCAGCAGTACCAACGCACCGCTCTGGAGCAAAGAGCTGCGACAGCGCGTGTTCGAACAGCACCATACGCTTGCCTATCCCATTCGGGGTAAGGTATACAAGGTGCTGGGCCCAATGCTGGAGGCAACGGGCCTGAAATCCAGCATTGGTCATGTCTGTCAAATTGACACGAGCACAGGGCAGAGCATTGAATCAGAAATCGTGGGATTTCGTGGTGAATACACATTGCTCATGCCGGTGGGCAGCACGCGAGGCATTGCTCCCGGCGATCCGATTGTGCCGATCGCCGCTACGCCATCGATTCGGGTTGGGGCACATTTGTTGGGGCGGGTGCTCAATGGCCTTGGTGAACCCATGGATGAAGATGCATTATCGCCATCAGGCGCATCCCATGCATTACACGGCACACGATTGAATCCATTTTCTCGTCATATTATTGACACCCCGATGCGTTTGGGGATCCGGGCCATGGATGCATGTATGCCCATGGGTTGGGGGCAACGTATGGGCTTATTTGCCGGTGCGGGCGTTGGTAAAAGTAGCCTGTTGGGTATGCTGGCCCGCAATTCCGATGCGGATGTCAATGTGATAGCGCTGGTTGGAGAGCGCAGCCGCGAGGTGCGTGAATTTCTGGATTTGGCCCTGGGCAGCGAAGCGCTGAAGCACAGTGTAGTCGTGGTAGCTACATCAGATATGTCTCCGGTACTCAGGCTCCGGTCGGCGCATATGGCCACTGCTATCGCTGAGGCATTTCGGGCCGAAGGGAAACGTGTATTGCTGCTCATGGACAGTTTGACGCGAGTAGCCCAGGCACAGCGTGAAATCGGCTTGATGCTGGGCGAACCGCCTGCCAGCAAAGGCTTTACGCCATCCTGTTTTTCCATTATTGCCGAACTGCTTGAGCGGTCTGGCCCGGGCATCAGCCAGAATGGAGCCAAAGCAGGTGATATCAGCGCCTTCTATACCGTGCTGGTGGAAGGCGATGACATTCAGGCTGATCCGGTGGCAGATGCTGCCATGTCAGTGCTCGACGGGCATGTGATTCTGGATCGCAATCTGGCTGAACAGGGCCATTATCCGGCCATCAGCATCCTCAAGAGTGTGAGTCGTTTGGATAAACAACTGGCATCAGCGGAATTATTGACGGCCATGCGCACATTACGCAGAAAAATATCCATGTATGAGCGCATGGAGGATATGATATCTATCGGCGCTTATGAGTCAGGGAGTAACCCGGAACTTGATCAGGTGATTTCAGTGATGCCGGAAATTCGCAGTTTTTTGCAACAATCTCCGGATGAGTTCAGTACAAATGAAGAATCGGCACAACGATTGCTACAGCTTGTAAGCAAGATGGCTTACGAGGAGAGTTTGAATGAAACTCACAACATCCAGAATATTGGCGCAACTCAGCGAACAGGATCGTAATAAAGTTGAAATGGAACTGGCTGTATTAAATGGTCATAAGCAGCGACTGCTCGATCAGCAGGGCCGTAGCCGCAGTCGAATCAAACAGCTCAATCAACAACGGGATCAGCTGTTACGCAATCGTAATGCTGCATCATTACTGCAGGCCTTTAATCTGTCATTGAACGAACAGCAGTCCATGCTGGAAAGTGCCGGAGCGGCAGTGGATGAAATAGAGCAAAAAAAACAGGTTTTATTAAACAGGTTTGCAGAAGTATATCGTATGCAACATGCCTATGAAAAAATCCATGACAAGCAGGAACATCAGCAGCAACGCAAGAGCGAACAAAAAACACAACGGCAACTCGATGATATGGTTGCCACCCGCGCCACAGCGGCTGCATCGTCAGTATCATGAAACGCCTTCAATCCATTATCCTGTTTATCACCATCGCTTTGTTGCTGACAGCAAAAGCAGGCCTGACTATCTGGCATTCAAACACGGGAGATGTAAGCCAGAGCATCACACAACAAAGTACCCCGGCGCAGATGGCAGACCAGCAAGTGGCCGTATTGCAGCCGCAACAGGGTACAACAGGCTTGCAAGCTACTGTGCCTGATAAACCAAGTGATTCATGGGCTATGCTGGAAAATTACCTGATTCCGGAAGCCAAAGCCGCTTCGACTACCCACGTATCAGATCCAGTCATTGAAGATAAAACACTGACATCGTTACGTCAGTACAGGGATGAGCTCGAGCAGCGCTCCAACGCCCTCGATGCGCGTGAAAAATCACTTCAGCAAGCCGAAGATAAACTCAAACGTCACATCGCCGAACTGGAACAGCTGGAAGCCAGTATCCAACAAAGCTTGTTAGATGAATCCAAAGTAAAAAACAAAAAGATCAAACGGTTGACGGCTGTTTATGAAGGCATGAAAGCAGATCGTGCAGCACCCGTGATTGCAAAAATGGAGCTGGCGACGGTGGTTAAAATTTTCCTGCTGATGGATGAGAAAAAAGTGGGAAAAATCCTCTCTTTTCTGCCGCCTGAAAAAGCCGTTAAAATCAGTCAGGCCCTCACAAGCCAAATCAGTTCAGTGCAATGAGCTTAATGCTCAACCGGAAAAAAAGCAATTTGCTATGCCAGAGAGCTGGGTAGCTTATTCAATCAATGGAGCAACAGGATGAAAAAAAATAATTTAAGGTCGGTGATTAGCGACCGGCCGCTATTTTATCATCACATGGAATGGATTCTGATGCATCCGCGTTTCGGTTTCCTGATGATGGGTTTGATTGCCCTGTCTTTTACGCATGATCGGATGCTGGCTGCGGTATTGTTCCTGCTTTTCAGTGTAGAACTGGGCATGCGCATCGCTATCATGATCAACAAACGCCGCACCAATCCTTATCGCTCGTCACTGAATCAGAAAATTGACGCACTTTTTCTGTTTCTCGATATCATTGGTATTGCATCATTGCTGATTACCATTTTCAACATTCCTATTGATGCAGAAAATGCTTCAGCAGCCCGTTTGCTGCGCGCCGTTTACCTGCTGCGGACCTTGCGTATGTTCCGCTACATTGATTTGCAGAGCTCCATGTATTCACCCACCTACGGCATGCTGATTTCACTGATTATTCTGCTGTCGTTCTTCGCTAAAGACACCATGATGTGGATTATTATCATTTTCTTCAGTGTCGAGTTGGTTATTCGCGTCCTGATTATGCGCAATATCAAATATGAAACGCGGCACGACAAAATTTCGGAATGGATGTTCTGGGGCATAGATTTGATTGCAACCATCGTCATGATTCCGGCCTTTGCCTTTATTCCGCATGGCAGCGCCTTGAGGATGCTGAGGCTGATTCGGTTGCTTCGGCCATGGATGGTGATTATTCGCAACCTCAAGGAGGTGATGCGCGAAGGGCAATTTATGCAGGAGATCAATCTGATCGTGTTGTTGCTCGGCGTGCTTTCGATCGGCGGCGGCGTTATCGGCCACTTCACCCTGGGTGATTTCGATTATGACCGTAATGGTATGAGCAATCCGGAAGATCAGGGAATGTTGGCGCCAATCTGGTTCGCATTCCGTTTATTCACCGATCCGGGCAATTCGATCAACTATCCCGATAATACCGAAATCGCAGTTATTTCGGTCATCGCAGTTGTGGTTGGCGTATTTATCTTTGCCTTTTTTATCGGCATCGGCGCCAGCATTGTATCCGGCCTGATGGCCAAACTGCGTAACGAACGTCTGAACGTTACCAATCATATGGTTATGTTGGGCTGGTCCAGTGTTTCTCCCTTTATCATTGACCAGTTGCGTACCATCTCGGAACGCAGTTTCTCCAAATTAAAACTGGTGATTCTCAACCATGAGGAAAAAATGCCCAAGGAATTGATTGAACATAGCTGGGCAACCTATCGAAGGGGCAATATGGAAGAAGTTGCCTCATTGCAACGGGTGAATCTGGCCCATGCCCGTCAGGCGGTCGTTGCTATTCCCGATGGCCTGAGCAGTGCGGATAATCTGGCTCAGTCGATGTTTTCTCTGATTGCTATCCGCAAGGTAAACCCGAATATTTATCTGAATTATGCGACGCCCGGTATGGCGCATCCACATCTGGATTCGCACCACCATATGCTGCAAATCGGTTGGGATACGCAGCAATTCTACAACAAGCCGACTGTCATTCATTCACAACCGGATGTGCGCGCCAACATGTTTCGCAATATTCTGGTCTATCGTGATTTTGATCAGGTATTGGAACGCCTCATGATTCCCGAGCGTACGGAAGAATCCGCCCTGCAGGTATGTGAATGGGGTGGTTGTCTTGAACGCATCAATGGAGACATCCACCTTTGCCTGCCGAATAGTGACAAGTCCATGGCGATCACTACGCTGGCTGCCAGGTTGATGATGCGTGGTGCCACGCTGGTGGCGCTGGCTGATGCGTCAGGTCAAGTCCACCCCTTGTACAAACTGGATGAATTATCACTGCCGGCGAAGATTCCTTCGATGCTGGGTATCGCAATCAATGCCAACGCGCTGCATGCTGAAATTGTCTATACCATCAAACGCTTAAGTGATTTGGTTTTGCCCGATCTGCTGACGGATATGGGCGGCATTCAACCTGCCATACATGGGAAATCATTGAACCTGCTGATTACCGGCTGGATTG
>CAJXNE010000045.1 GCA_913056285.1 uncultured Zetaproteobacteria bacterium
GCGCCATTTTTATGATGTGAAACGTTTGCTGACCCTGCCGCCCGGCGCATTTTCACCACCACCGAAAGTGCATTCAGCAGTGATTTTGCTGACGCCGCACGGCAAAACTCCGGCTTGCGCTTATACATCGCTACAACAAACCGTACGTCGTGGATTTGCACACCGCCGCAAAACCATTGCCAATAATTTCAGGGGTTCCATCTCAGCCGATCAATTTGCAGCAATCGGCATCGATCCGCGCAAACGGCCGGAGCAACTGGACTACGATCACTGGGTTGAAATTACCAATCAGCTGTTTGGATGAGCGAAGCCGTTAAGGCGATGCCAAATCAAGCACCTGCAGGTTTGATTTGCCAGCCCATTCGTGGGCTGCACGAAAGCACTTGATCTAATTAGCACTTCCTTAACGATGAAATAAAGCAAGTGCGTTATGCCCAATAATTGGAATGTTGTTTAACTTCTCCGGCAAGGGTTTGCCATTTGTACTGGTCTATCGCCGCCTGGGCCTTTGATACGTCTTGCAAGGGGAGTGTGCCGGCCTGATTCGGGGTGATCGGCTGATTTGCCAATATCGCTTGTTGCCTGGGTTGTAGCTGGCTTGCCACAGGATGGGTCGATTGATTTTGCACATGGATAGCCGGGCTGGCCGCAGTCGGTGAGGCAGGTTTTACTGACGCAATCATATGTTCACCAATATCTTTACCTGTGAGTGCATCCACGAACACATTGGCGATGGCGGAAATCGCCCCGGAAATAAAGCTGCCAAAAACGCCGCCGAACAGGGTATCTCCGGCAATTCTGGATACATAACCCATTTGGTCACCGGTCAGTTTTCGATAAATGGTCGAGATAATCGGGATGTGTTGTAGCGGATTAATGGCATCAAGAATATCGCGAAAGCTGAACGAACCTGTCTCCCAAATGCCGGATGGTTTGTCGGTTTCAGGATGCTGGGCACGGATGGGGGAAGGCTGGAGTGCCGGTCGGGATGCAACGGGCGCTCCGGATGCAATCACCTGCTTGCCAGACGGCTTGCTTACTGTGAAGGGCAGCGAGAAATGTGATACAACTTGCATGCCTGCTTATGAGCAATTCGCATACCAGAATAAAATATCATATATTTCAATATGTTATATGATATCTAGCCAGCATTGCAAGGCACTTTTAGCGATAAAGCGGAACATATTTCCCGCAGCCGCGATGACGCTTCCGTCTGAGTCACCCATTGATCCAGTTCACCGCGACGTTCCAGTGCACATAGATCATCGCAGCAGCCAACATGGCGATCATTTATGGCTTCCCCCTTAAAATGCCAGTTTACAATCGTAGAGGCTGAACTTCCGATCTTCGGTCATGAGAGCAAACCCTCTGGCCTTGCCTTGAGCGATGAGCATGCGATCAAACGGGTCTTTATGGTGAAGTGGTAAATCCTTCAACTGCATCGCATCCTGTGCGCTGAAATCGAGCAGTTCAAAACCACTCTGCCCGGCGATTTGAACCGGGTCAAAATTAAGCTCTAATTTTCCAAGCGATGATTTAATCATCAGCTCAACAATGCTGATCGAGCTAACATAGACAGTATTCGCGGCTGTTTCCAGCGCTTCCCGTTTTCGCGTATCTATTTTATCCGGTTCGGATATCGCCCAGAGAAATATATGTGTGTCGATGATAATTTTCATTCTATATCACCATAAAACATTGCATTGATTGCCTCATCCTCATCGCAGAAACCATCGGGCACTGTAAAATGACCGGCCAACAAACCCAGTTTGCGTTTGCCTTCAGGCTTATGGATGACCAGATCGACAAGCGGCAGGTTGTTTTTGGCAATTACAACTTTTTCTCCATGGTATGCCAAATTCACCAATTTGGATAAATTTGTTTTGGCTTCTGAAATATTTACAATCATGTGGCACCTCTTGGAACTAATTATGGTCTATTGTACTAAAGTAGACCATATAGGTCAATCATAGAAACAAAGCGCTTTCCGAATCAATGAATTGACGAAGTTACATGAGGCGCTGCACTTTAAATGATGTGTATGGTTAGAGCTTATTTGCTGCCATCCGTGTTTTTAATGATCCTGGACTTCCAGCCAGGCGTCCAGTTCACCACGACGTTCCAGTGCATAGAGATCATCACAACCGCCGACATGGCGATCATTGATGAAGATCTGCGGAATGGTGCGCGAACCGGGGGCGCGCTGACTCATTTCAGCCTGTCGTTTCATGTCTTTGCGGACATTATACTCGGAAAATTCGAGACCTTTTTTTTTCAGCAACGCTTTGGCGCGTGTGCAGTAGGGGCAGAAATCGCCGGAATAAACTTCAATGTTTGCCATGTGGGGTTCCTTTGTTTTGATGACAATTTTTGTCATCATCCTTTCAGTGATGTGCGCGCCAGTGACAATACGTTGACCGGCTTGCCCAATTTCAGACAGGCGCGGGCGGCATAGTGCAAAGTCGAGCCGGTGGTCAGAATATCATCGACAATCCAGACGGATTTAATCTGATGTTCCAAATCTGGCGCCAAATCCTGCCAGCACAGGCGATAGTCGTCAGCTATGGCAAAAGCCTTACGCAGATTTTTTCGTCGCGCCTGTCCGCTCAATGCCGATTGCCTTGGCTGTTCGCCGATTCGGCGCAAGATGCGCCAGTCCCACAGGCATCCTGTGCCCCCGGCAATCCAGCGGCACAGATTGGCTGCGTGGTGCTGGCCTGATTTGCGCATGCGGGAGAGCGGCATCGGAACCGGCAACAGCAAGCAGTTTGAATCAAGCTGTTCACGCAGACCTGGCAGGGCCTGCTCCACCATCCAGCGTACAGCAGCTTCGTGGCCTTGTAATTTCCAGTTCAGAATCGCCTCGCGTATCGGGCCGTGATAACGATATAAACTGTGCGTTTGTTGTTGTGCTGGCGGTTTGTTCAGACAATGGCCGCACGGGCCGGGTGCCATGGATGCAGGCATTTCCACGCCGCAGCGCTGGCAGATATGATGTGGCCAAATCGAAATCTCGGCCAAACAGGCGGCGCAACAGCCATTGCCGGACGGTATCGGCGCATGGCAGAACAGACAGGTGGGCGGGAACAGTAAGTTGCCAGTCCGGTTAACCAGGCTGCTTGCTTTGGTTGACAGCGTGTTCATGCCATCCAGCATGCCGGACATGGGTAATACGCGCAACTGGTTTGCAGACGTTTCTGAAAATCGTCGCCGCCGTTTTCTCGCTTCACAGCGCGATGGCGTGGCTATCGATGTCAATGGACACGCTCTGATTAATTTCGCCAGCAATGATTACCTCGGGCTTTCAACACATCCCGCCGTTTGCATGGCGGCGCAGGCTGCGTGTGCACATGCGGTGGGCAGTGGGGCTTCACGTCTTGTATCCGGTGATGACCCGATGCTGCACCGGTTGGAAGCCAAACTGGCTGACTGGAAAGGGTATGAGGCCTGTCTGATTGTTGGTTCCGGCATGCTGGCCAATCTCGGTCTGTTGCAGGCGCTGGCGGATCGGCATACGCATGTTTTTGCCGATAAACTCAATCATGCATCGCTGGTGGACGGGGCGCGTTTATCCGGCGCAAAAACCCATCGTTATGCGCATCTGGATGCGGCTTTTCTGGAAAAACAGCTGCATCAATATCCGGCTGAAAAACGCATCATCGTATCAGATGGCGTGTTCAGTATGGACGGCGATTGCGCCGATCTCAGCACGTTAATGGCGCTGGCCGAAGCGCATGACACGCTATTATTGATTGATGATGCGCATGGCACCGGCACGCTTGGCGAAAACGGTAAGGGTTTGACGACTGTGCACCATATTGCCGGGCATGCACGATTGATTGAGGTAGGCACATTCGGTAAAGCATTCGGCAGCTACGGCGCATTTATTCTGGGCACGCATGAATTGATTGAGGGATTGAGGCAGCGTCAGCGTACGATGATTTATTCCACAGCCTTGCCTCCTGCCATGATTGCCGCGGCGGAGACTGCATTGCTGCTGATTCAGCGCGGCGAACAGCTTAAACAACTGCATCGCAATCTGGTTCATTTCAAAGCAGGCGTTTTGAAGCTGGGGTTCACGGCTTCTGATACAGCTATTCAGCCACTTGTTATTGGCGAAGATGCCGATGCGCTGGCGATGTCAGCCAGGCTGGTCGAGCACGGTTTTTTCGTTTCGGCTATTCGCCCGCCAACAGTGCCGGAAGGGACAGCGCGCCTTCGTTTCACTTTAAGTGCAGTGCATAGCATTGAACAGATTGATCAACTGATTGCTTGTCTCAGCCTGATGCACGATACGCAGAGAGAATCAAAAACGTTCGCCACGAATGACACGAATGAACACGAATTAAAGACGAAAATCCTATGAGTGGTTTTCTATTCGCGTGTATTCATGTAATTCGTGGCCAGAGTTTCTCTGTCTGGTATTGCTCGCATCGGGCGAGGATGATGCCGTGAAACCATTGGTATTTCTGCATGGCTGGGCGCAGTCGCAACAGGTATGGCATAAACAGCGCGATAGCTTCCCCAATGCGCTCTATTTGAATCTGCCCGGCCACGGTGGCGCAGATGATGTGCCTGTCGATCACTGGATTGATGAATTAGCGCAGCAGTTGCCGGAAAAGCCATGCGTGCTGGCGGGCTGGTCGTTGGGAGGCATATTGGCTCTGGCTCTGACGAGCCGTTTCCCCGAGCGCATTGCCGCGTTGGCATTGATTTCTACAACACCGTGTTTTCGTCGCCGGTTAGATTGGCAGCCGGGTTGTGATGAAAGGCAGTTCGCTGAATTTGAGGCTGCTGTGGCGAGTAAATCGCCACGATTATTGAATCGTTTTTTTGCGCTCATGCTGCACGGCGATGCCTTGAGTCGAAGCGATTATAATGCTTTGGCCAAACAGGCTGTGGATAGGCAACAGCCTGTTTCTGCAGCGGGATTAAGCGGCGGATTGGAACTACTGGGCGCACTGGATTATCGCCATGCCATGGCTGATATCGCTGTACCGACGCTGATTTTGCACGGCGAGGCGGATGCGATTGTATCCGCAGAATCGGGTCGCTGGCTGGCCGAATCCATTCAGCATAGTCAGATGCAACTGTTTCCTGCTTGTGGTCATGCGATATTTATGACCCAGTCTGAGAAATTCAATCAATACCTTTCCAACTGGTGGAGCAGCCTGTGACCGATTCTCATATACAAACCAGCCATGTGAAGCGCGCTTTTTCATCGGCGACAGATAGCTATGATGCTCATGCTGTATTGCAACGCGAAATTGCTGATCGTTTGCTGGGTCATTTGGCGTTCACCAAAATTGAGCCGAAGCGCATCCTCGATATCGGGTGTGGTACTGGCTATTTCACCCGCCTGTTGCGTGATAAATTCAAAGGTGCGGAAATTGTGGCAGTCGATTTATCCGAAACGATGCTGTGTCGCACCCGAAAGGGCCATGCCAGACGCTTGCCTTGGCATGGTTACAACCGACATATTGTTGGCGATGCTGCAGCACTGCCGCTGCAATCCGAAACATTCGATCTGGTCTGTTCCAATCTGACCATGCAGTGGCTACCCGATCCACAATCCATGCTACAGGAGATGCGCCGGGTTCTGGCACCGGGCGGTCTGATGCTGTTTTCGACGTTCGGACGTCGCACGCTTGGCGAGTTACGCCAGTCCCTGGCCAGTATTGCGCCGGAACGGGCAGGTCATGTGTTGCCATTTCCCGATGTCACCTCGCTGGGCGATGCACTGATGAAGTTGCCCATCGAGCTACCCGTCACCGATACCGATTTATTCACCCTGACCTATCCCGACACCATCAGTCTGATTCGTGAGCTCAAAGGGTTAGGTGCATCCGCCGCCGCCATTCGTGGTCGCAAAAGCGGTTTATACGGGCGTCAGTTGATTCACCGTCTGGAGCAGGAATATTCCGATAAACACCGGGGAGAAGATGGCAAAATCTATGCCACCTTTGAAGCACTCTATGGGCAGGCATGGTACAAGCAGGCTGGTTATGAGTATGGCGATCATACGATTCCGATTCGTGTCGAGGGAGATATCAACCTTGGCGGGATATAAAGTTTTTATCACAGCTACGGATACGGATGCGGGGAAAACATGGGTTACTACCGCTGCCGTCGGTTCATTACTTGCGCAGGGTGTTCAGGCCAAAGCGATGAAACCGGTTGCTTGCGGTTTGGATGATGTCGGGCGCAATAATGATGTCGAAGCCTTGCTGGCTGCGCAAAACTTTAGTCGTGCAGATCAGATTAATCTCTATCGTTTTGCAATGCCTGCGGCACCTTCTCAGGCGGCTGCGGCTGAAGGTGTGGCGGTTGATCCGTCAGCGCTGGTGCAATGGTGTCGTGATCAGTCGAATGGCATCGAAACATGTCTAATCGAAGGGGTAGGGGGACTGATGACGCCGCTTACCGATAGATGGTTGGTCTCCGACTGGATTGAGGCCATGCCCGATTATGAAGTCTGGCTGGGGGTCGGTTGTAAGCTGGGCGCAATCAATCAAACGCTGCTGACGCTCGCTAAACTGGAACAGATGGAGCGATTACCCACCCGTGTCTTCTTCAATGCCATCAGTGCTGAACACAACGCCTGGATTGAACCAACTCAGAATGCGGTTGCGCCATTCCTGAATTCGGATTGTGAAATATCCATACTCAAGTTCGGAGAATGCCCTGAACTGCGGCGGTGATGTTTTTATGCGGTCAATCTGAAAATCACAAATAACGGCAAAAAAGATGTCTGGAGGTTTTACATTCGCGTTCATCTGCGGTTCGATGTTGACCTGTTTGGTTCCGGCTATGCCGGGTTAGGTTTATGTTGATTCATTGTATTTTCATTTTTACAGGCTTAATGTGCGGCGCATGTTGACGCGCAAAGTGCATGTTCGCGGATTTTTCCGCATTGTCGCCCGCCTGATGGCTGGGCTGTTTGCCATGCAGGTGTTGGCGGGTGGTTTCTGCCTGTTGACGCCCGAGGCGCATGCGATGCCTCAGTCTATGGCTATGCAGGGTATGGCGATGGATGGCAATTGCGCCAATGCCGTGCATGCAGATCAGTCCAGTCATGGTCCACAATCGTCTGACCATTCAGATGCCTGTTATCATTGTGATCAGCCTGATGAATTATCGAATGCCGGTCTTGCCTCGGTTGTAGCTGTAATGCTGGTGTTGCCTGATGTGATCAGTCTGCCCGCTGCGCCGTTGTTTAATCGTGAAGCAACAGGTCTGCTTTCTACGCGAACGCCCACCGGGCCGCCGCGTTCTTCTTCTCTCCTTTACACAACTACCCAACGCATCCGCGTTTGATTCACCCTTTCTGCTGACACCACGACTCCATTGAGTTGTGGTGCGCGCGTTTGTTCACAAAGAATAAATCGTGCGCGCATCAACAAGAAGGGAGGCATGCTTTCATGCGCATTTGTATTCAGAAAAAAGGCCGGCATGGTCAAGTCCAAAAAGTTCTGGCAACCATCGCAGTTATAACGATGGCTCCATTTTCAGCCGTAACTGCTGAGGAATATCCGCTGACATTACAGCAGGCTGAACAACTGGCGGTACAACATAACCCGGCGCTGGCGGCGGCCGGCAAACAGGCTGAAGCGATGGCGGCTATTCCTTCACAGGTGGGTGGTTTGCCTGATCCGAAAGTGTCGTTGAAGGCCATCAATCTACCGGTGGATACTTTTTCCACTACGCAGGAAAACATGACGCAAATGCAACTGGGTTTTTCGCAGGCAATCCCGTTCCCCGGCAAGCTGGGCTTGAAGTCCGAAGCGGCTGAACATATGGCGGCGGCTGCCCTGCAGAACCGGCAGGAGTTCCGGCTGGTGTTACTGCGCAATACCCGCATTCACTGGTGGAACCTGGCCTATCTGGACAAGGCGCTGGATATTATCCGCCGCAATCAGGATCTGTTGCGTAATCTGGTCAAGATTGCCGAAACGAAATACAAAACCGGCAAGGGATTGCAGCAGGATGTATTGCTGGCGCAACTGGAACTCTCCAAACTACTCGAACGTGAATTAAAACTGCAGGCGACGCGTGAACGTGAAGCGGCAACGCTGAATGCCCTGTTGGGCCGCCCTGCTGATACGGTGATTCTGATGTCGAAACAGAATTCACATGATCTGGAAGAGTTGACCCGAAAACGTAATCAGAGCCTGGAAAGTGAGCATGAGAAAGTCAGTGCACTGAAACAGTGGGCGCGGGGACACCGGCCCATGCTGCTGGCCATGGATGCGCGGGTGCAGGCTGCCGGCTCCATGGTGGCGCTGGCCGAGAAAGATTATTACCCCGATTTCAATGTCGGGGCCGGTTATGGCTTCCGTCAGGGCATTAATCCGGCCACTCGAAAAACACGGCCCGATTTTGCTTCCATTATGCTGACCATGACGGTGCCTTTATATACCGGCAGTAAACAGGACAGGGCCGTCGATCAGCGCCGGGCTGAAAAAGCACAGGTTCAGTTTTCACGCCAGGACGTGACCAATCAGGTGGATGCGGATATTGAAGCCGCCGCATCCGACTTGCGTATTGCACGTGATCAGGTGGTGTTGTTCGATCATGGCATCCTGCCGCAGGCGCGCCAAACCACAGCCTCCATGCTGGCCGGGTATCAGGTGAATAAAGTGGATTTTCTGAATCTGGTGCGCGCCCAGCTCAATGAGTTCAATACGGACATTCAATATTGGCAGCAGGTATCTATGGCCCATCAGGCCGAAGCGCGGCTGGCCGCTGCGGCGGGTAAAGAAGTTTTATAATGAACAAGTCAAAAAGTGTTTTTATGCGTTTAATCGGTTCCATAAGACTGATAGGGCTTATCCCCTATCTATCAGAAATCAGGAGTAACAAATGAGAAATATTGGCATGATGATCGCGGTATTGATCGCCGGGTTGGCTGGAGGATATTATTTCTCCGGTATGCAACATGAGGGGTCGGTTTCAGCTAAGGCGAAATCAGCGGCCAAGGGTAATGGGCCGTGTGCCGGTGGGGCGCAGCCACTGATGTGGCGTAGTCCGATGAATCCGTCGGTGACCAGTCCGAAGCCGAGCAAAGACTCGATGGGCATGGATTATATCCCCGTCTGTGCTGATGATGGCGCCGGCAGCGGCCCGGCCGGTGCGGTGAAGATCGATCCGACGGTCACACAGGAGATGGGCGTACGCGTGAGTAAGGCAGAGCGCAAAAATCTGTCTCGGGCGATTACAACAGTCGGACGCATCACCTATGATGAGACGAAACTGGTAACCCTGCATCCCAAGGTGGAAGGCTGGGTGGATCAACTGTTCGTCGACAAGACCGGTGAAACGGTCAAGCTGAACACCATGTTGCTCTCCTTCTATTCACCGCAACTGGTGGCTACGCAGGATGAATACCTGCTGGCGCTGTCCAACTGGCGGCAATTAAAGGATAGTCCTTACGTTGATATCCGTGAGGGCGCCAAGCGGCTGCTGGATTCTTCCCTGGACAGGTTGCGCTTCTTCGATGTGGCTGAGCATCAGATCAGAGCACTGGAAAAAACGCATAGGGTGCGTAAAAGCATGCATATTCACTCTCCGGCCGCCGGCGTGGTGACAAAAATCGGCGTACGCGAAGGCGCGCATGTGACGCCGGCTTCGGAGCTATACCAGATTGCAGATCTCTCCCGCGTCTGGGTGCTGGCTGATCTGTATGAGTATGAAATTGGCTGGGTGAAAGAGGGCGATGAGGCAACACTGAAAATTGCATCCTTGCCGGGCCGTGTGTTCACCGGACAGATCACCTATATCTATCCCTACCTCGATCCCAAGACACGCACCAATAAGGTGCGTATCGAGTTTAATAATCGAGAAGGGCTGCTCAAGCCGGACATGTTCGGCGATGTGACCATCACGCCCCATATCCTGAAGCCAGGCTTGTATGTGCCCAGAGAGGCGGTTTTGATCACCGGCAAAAAGGCGCATCTGTTTGTGCAGACGGCGCCGGGACGGTTTGAACCTCGCACGGTGAAAACAGGCGCCAGAAGCGGCGGCCTGATAGAGATACTGTCTGGTGTTCATAAGGGCGAACTGGTGGTGAGAAGTGGTCAGTTCCTGATCGATTCCGAATCCTCCATCCGCGAAGCCGCCGCCAAAATGGTGGCGCCAAAACCTGCTTACGCCAAGCCGCCAAGCCGCAAAGAGAAACAAGGCATGGAGATGAAAGGAATGAATATGGATGGCAAGGACATGCAGGGTATGGATGGTATGAAAATGAACATGGGCAAAGGGAAAGGAGACGGGCGTGAAGAGTAATACCCCACATCTCCCATCTCCCATCTCACGCCTTACAGGCGGAATCACCCATGATTGCTAAAATCATTGATGCGAGCCTGCGCAATAAATTAATCATCCTGATTTTCACCGGTCTGCTGGTGGCGGCGGGCGGCTTTGCGGTGAAGCATATTTCACTCGATGCCATCCCTGATCTCTCTGATGTGCAGGTAATCGTGTTTACCGATTATGCCGGTCAGGCGCCGCAGGTGGTCGAGGATCAGGTCACCTATCCATTGACCACCGCTATGCTGGCCGTACCGCATGCCAAGGTGGTGCGCGGCTATTCCTTTTTCGGGTTTTCCGTTGTCTATATCATCTTTGAGGATGGCACGGATATGTACTGGGCGCGTTCGCGCGTGCTGGAATATCTGAATTATGTGGCTGGACGATTGCCGGCCGGCGTCACCCCCTCGCTGGGACCGGATGCGACCGGCGTGGGCTGGATTTATGAATACGCGCTGGTGGATAAGTCAGGCAAGCATGACCTGGCTGAACTGCGCTCGATTCAGGACTGGTACATGCGTTATGCCCTGCAGACTGTGAACGGCGTATCGGAAGTCGCCTCGATGGGTGGTTTCATCAAGCAGTATCAGGTTGAAGTCGATCCCAATGCACTGGCGGAATACGGCATTCCGCTGGCCAAGGTCAAACATGCCATTAAACGCTCTAATAATGATGTGGGCGGCAGGCTCATCGAGATGGGCGAAACCGAATACATGGTGCGAGGCAAGGGTTATCTCAAAGGTATTGCCGATCTGGAGAGTATTCCGGTCGGTGTGGATAACCATGGTACGCCGATCCTGTTGCGCAATGTGGCGCATATTCATCTCGGCCCTGAACTCAGGCGCGGGTTGGTAGAGCTCAATGGCAAAGGTGAAGTGGCCGGCGGTGTGATTATCATGCGTTATGGCGAGAATGCACTGCATACCATTGAGGCGGTACGGGCCAAGCTGGATGAGCTGAAGAAAGGCTTGCCGGAAGGCGTGGAAATTGTCCCGACCTATGATCGTGGCGGCCTGATCGAACGGGCCGTGGAGAACCTGAAAGACAAATTATTTGAGGAATTTCTGGTTATTTCACTGGTTTGTATGCTGTTTCTGATGCATGCGCGCTCAGCTCTCGTGGCCATTATCACACTGCCGCTGGGCGTGTTGATCGCATTCATGCTGATGCAATGGCAGGGGCTGGCGGCCAATATCATGAGTCTTGGCGGTATTGCCATTACGCTCGGGGCGATGGTCGATGGTGCGATTGTGCTGATCGAGAATGCACACAAACATCTGGAACAGGCGCTGCATGAAAAGAAAAGTCAAAAAATATCACCACGAAGGCACGAAGGCGCAGAGGAAAGTCAAAACCTTTTGGCAGAGAGAGAAGCCAATGATGAAAATGCTGTCGGTGAACCGGAGCAAGGCGAAGTGGTATTAACTGCTGCTGAGCGGTGGGTGGCTGTGGGACGGGCTTCGCGTGAAGTGGGGCCGGCGCTGTTTTTCTCGCTGTTGATTATCACTGTGTCGTATATGGCGATATTTACGCTGGAGGCGCAGGAGGGGCGGTTGTTCAAGCCCTTGGCGTTTACCGCCACCTACGCCATGATCGGCTCGGCTGTACTGGCGATTACGCTGGTGCCGCTGCTGATGGGGTGGTTTATCCGGGGCAAGGTGATGCCGGAGGCGAAGAATCCGGTCAATCGCGCTCTACAGTGGGTGCACGGGCCGATGTTGGCCGGTGCGCTCAAGCATAAGTGGATTACCATACTGGTCGCAATTGGTTTGCTGTTTTCGATGGCCATTCCGATGGGGAAGATCGGTTCGGAGTTTATGCCGCCGCTGGATGAGGGCGATATTCTCTACATGCCGACCACCTTTCCCGGCATTTCCATTACCAAGGCCAAAGAACTGGTGCAGCAGACCGACAGGATTCTGAAAACCTTTCCGGAAGTGCAATCCGTGTTTGGCAAGGTGGGGCGTGCCGACTCGGCGACAGATGCAGCGCCCTTGTCGATGATGGAGACCATTGTGCGGCTGAAGCCGAAGGAGACATGGCCGGATCCGGAGAAAAGCACGCAGGAGCTGATGAAGGAGATGGATGGGGCCATCAAATTCCCCGGGCTGGCCAATGCCTGGACCTATCCGATCAAAACGCGCATTGACATGCTGTCGACCGGCATTAAAACGCCGATCGGCATCAAGGTGTCCGGCCCCGATCTGAATGTATTGCAGAAAGTGGGTAAAGATATTGAAAGCGCGGTCAAGTCGCTGCCGGAAACGACATCTGCATTCAGTGATCGTGCCGCTGGCGGCTATTATCTGGATATTGAGATACAACGTGATCAGGCCGCCCGTTACGGGTTGACGATCGGCGATATCGAGGATGTGATTCAATCCGCGATTGGCGGCATGAATGTGACGCAAACAGTGGAAGGACTGGAGCGTTATCCGGTGAACCTCAGGTATCAGCGCGATTAC
>CAJXNE010000046.1 GCA_913056285.1 uncultured Zetaproteobacteria bacterium
TGGCCTTTTTACTTTACGGAAAGCGAAAAGTGCGATTTTCACTTTCCTTACAAATCAACAACTTGCTTTGCAAGCCATTGATTTGCGCGCCCGTCCATGGGCGCTTTGATGACTTCTTGCGAAGTCATCAAAGTTGTCGGCAAGAAAGCAAATGTCTGAAACGTTACTTGCGGCGCTGACTGCGCAATAGCGATTGTTCACGACGCCAGCGTTCAATGCTGGCATGGTTGCCGGATAGCAATACATCGGGCACGCGTTTGCCTTCAAATATTTCGGGGCGGGTGTAATGCGGCCAGTCGAGAATCCCCGCTTCGCTAAACGAATCGAGTACAGCCGATTCCGGACTACCGAGTACATCCGGCAACAAACGAATGACGGCATCGAGTACGGACATGGCTGCCGGTTCTCCGCCGGATAACACATAATCACCTAGTGAAATCTGTTCATCGACGTAGTCACAAATACGCTCGTCGAATCCCTCATAGCGACCACAGAGCAGCGTGATGCCGGGCTTTTCGGTGAACTCCAGTGCTTTGGACTGGGTGAAGCGGGTGCCTGAAGGGGTAAGCATCACCACATGCGTATCGGGATGTTTCTCACGTGCTGCGCGAATCGAGGCCACCACCGGCTCCGGCTTCATCAGCATGCCGGGGCCGCCGCCATAGGGGGAATCATCGACTTTGTGATGTTTATCGGTGGCGAAATCACGAATCTGAATGGCTTCAACGTTGACGATGCCAGCGGCAATCGCCCGCTTCGGAATGGAACAGTATAAGGGTGAGTCGAAAAACTCGGGGAACAGGGTCAGAAGCTGGGCGTAAAACATGCATCCATGCCTTCGGGCATGTCGATTACAATCAGATTGTTGTCGAGATCAACCGTGGTAATGATTTCTTTGGTGAAGGGGATAAGCCATTCTCCTTGCTGCGGCGCATCAGTCGCTGTTTTTATTAGCAGATTATCCTGCGCACCATATTCTTCCAGTGCAATCACCGTTCCGAGTAATGCATCGGCATCGCGCACCTCGCAGCCGATTAATTCTTCCCACAGGTATTCATCGTCATCGGTTTCGATATCGTCGGCAGATACCCAAATTTTCATGCCCTTGAGTGCGGTGGCGCTGTCGCAGTCGGTAATGCTATCGATTTCAGCCAGCATGCGTTTACCATGCTGCCAGCAGCGGGCGACATCAAACGCTTTGGCGGTTTCGGCGGATTCACCCACCCGCCAACAAGAATACCCGGCAACCGCAGATGCGGGCCGGGTATGGGAATAAACAATCAACGCGCCCTTGAGACCATGCGCCCCGAGGATATCGCCGACATACAGAAATGTAGGGTGAAGCATCAACAAAGCCGGATCAGGCTTCGCAGCATTGGGTTATGCAGAAGCCTTGGCGATCAGGCTGGCGACGCGATCGGACACTTTCGCACCCTGGTCGGTCCATGCTTTTACGCGCTCTACATTCAATTCGATCACTTCAGGTTCTTTGCAAGGATCGTAGTAGCCGAGCTTCTCAATGAATGCGCCATCGCGACGCTTACGCTCGTCCATTACAACGACCGAATAAAAAGGACGTTTCTTGCGGCCACCACGGCTCAAACGAATAATTGTTGCCATATTATGTACTACCTCCGAAAAACAGGCGGCGCACTATAGTGGGCTCGGCGGTCAGATGCAACGCTGTTTGATTGTAGTACAGCTTAGCGCGTAAAAACAAATTCATCCGGTGATGAAAGTTCAGCATTAAAACTGTAATCTGCCAGATTGAATGTTTTTATTTCTTCAGGATCGCTGATGCGATGCTGAATGATAAAGCGGCTCATCAGGCCGCGTGCTTTTTTGGCGTTGAAGCTGATGATGCGGTAAGCGCCTTTGCGATATTCCTTGAAAACAGGCGTGATGATGCGGCCCTGTACCTTATCCGTGTGGATGGAAGAAAAATATTCGTTGGAGGCGAGGTTGATCAGAATATTGTCACCCTGATCGGCCAGTGCGCGATTGATCGTTTCGGTAATCGTATCGCCCCAGAATTGATACAGGTTGCGGCCATGCTCTGTTGCCAGCTTTGTGCCCATCTCCAACCGGTAAGCCTGCATCAGATCAAGCGGCCGCAATACACCGTACAGACCGGAGAGAATGCGCAGATGTTGCTGAGTAAAATCAATATCATCGGCGCTGAGTGTTGCCGCATCCATGCCCTGATAGACATCGCCGGAAAATGCAAACAACGCCTGTTTGGCATTATCCGTTTTGAACGGCGTATGCCAGTCCTGATAACGCTGCATATTCAGATCGGCCAGTTTCATGGAAAGCTTCATCAGATCGGCGATCTCAAAACTGTCCTTATTGCGCATGACTTCAATTAACGCCGCCGCCCTGTCCAGATGCTCGGGCAGGGTGAAATCAGAGGTCGGGGCTGGGTTCTTGTAATCCAGTTTCTTTGCGGGTGAGATGGTAATCAGCATGGCGATATACTATGCTTGCTAGCAGGGTGATTTCCACCCCCGGAGGTTATGGCTTTGGAAATCAACAAACATGTCGAAACATTGATGCGTCGCGCCATTGCACTGGCAAAAAAAGGAATCGGTACCACGCATCCGAATCCACGCGTCGGCGCGGTGGTGGTGAATCATGGCGAAGTGGTGGGCGAGGGCTGGCATGTGCGACCCGGAGAAGCGCATGCGGAAGTGATGGCGCTGGATCAGGCTGGAGATCGGGCTAATGGCGCAGCCTTGTATGTGACGTTGGAGCCGTGCGCTGCGCACGGGCGCACGCCGGCTTGTACCGATGCCATTCGCAGGGCCGGAATTAAACATGTTATTTTTGCATCATCTGATCCCAATCCGGCAATGTCCGGTGGTGCGAAAGTGTTAAAGGCGGCGGGGATTGATGTGACGGGCAGTGTGCTGGCGGCGGAAGCCGATGCCCTGAATAAGCCGTTTTTTCATTACTTGCGTACCGGCCTTCCCTGGGTGATCGCCAAGGCGGCTGTTTCGCTCGATGGTAAGCTGGCCACTCGAACGCATCATTCACAATGGATCAGCGGCCCGGAATGCCGGCGGCATGCGCACGGTTTACGGGCAGAATGCGATGCGATTGTGGTGGGCGCTGGTACGTTGATGCACGACAATCCATCCCTGACAGTCCGCGATGCTGCGGTGATTGGTAATGCGCCGCTCAGGGTGGTGTTCTGTTTTGAAACACCACGTTTTTTCCCCGCATGTAAATTGCTGTCGGATGCTGCGCCGACTCGCTTTTATGTACGGAGCATGAATGAGCATACGCAAAGCTGGCAGGATGCCGGCGTGCGTGTCGAGCAAGCGAGCAGTCTGATCGGCATGCTCAAACACCTGGCTGACGATGGCTTTCTGCAAATCCTGCTCGAAGGTGGCGGGTCGCTGCACACCTCTTTTCTGGAGGCCGGTCTCAGTCATGAGATGGTGCTCTATCAGGCGCCGATTATCATTGGCGGGCGTGATGCCGTGAGTTTATGGGGCGGGGGCGGTGTCGAAACTGTCGATGTAGCTGTGCGCCTTGCCGATGTGATTCGTCAGGACTTCGATCAGGATCAGATGATTCGTGGCAGTGTGGTTTATCCCGGCTAAGGCGCATGGATTTTTTCATGTTAACAATGAATTGACGCTTGCAGGCCCAGCTATGCCGAACCTGTATCGTTGGCCGTTGTTTGTTCCGCTGTTATCGGCGATTACCGGACTGGCGCTGACGCGCACTGACATCATCGGCATCTACCCGGCAGCAGCCCTGTTGTTGATGATTTCAATGGCTTTGTTTCTGTTTCGGCAACGTCTGCCTGCCTTGATGCTGATTGCGGGAACATTGTGGGGCGTCACCGACCTGCTATGGGATGCCAGTCAGGTCAACGTGGATAGAAGCTGGTTGATTGGCGATGCGGTGATCAGCGCCGAGATCGAACGGGTCGAAAGCTTCTCTGCTTACCGACGTTACCGTTTGGTGCATATCAGGCGTGCCGACGGCGCGCTGTTGGCGGGCAAAGCGTTACTTTATCAACACAGGGCAGAGCATTCTGTTCGGTTTCAGAGCGGACAACGCATACGTGTACAGGCGCACTGGCGTTTACCGCGTAATTATCGCAATCCCGGTGCATTCGATTATCGGGCATGGTGTTTTGATCGTCATATCGCCCTGATCGGCAGCATGAAGGGAAAACCCAAACTTATTCAGGCTGGCATACCGTGGCTGGAGCAACAGCGGCAGAAGGTGCGCGCCCTGATTGCATCGGCTGATGTGAATGATGGCGGCGTTCTGCGAGCTGTATTGCTGGGGGAGCGCTCACAGCTTTCGGCTCAGACCAATGATGTGTTTGCCGCTACCGGCACGGCACACTTGCTGGCTATTTCGGGTATGCATATTGGCATGGCGGCTACATGGGTGTTCGCACTGGCGTGGTTTGTGCTGACCCGACGGGAGCGCTGGATGATTCGCTTTCCTGTACGCAATATCAGTATGCTTTGCGGTGCGTTGGCGGCAGTGGCTTACGCTACGATGGCAGGATGGCCGCTGCCTGCCATCAGGGCGACAATGATGTTGGTTGCAGCGGCTCTGGCATGGTGTATGGCCGCGCGCAGCGAACCTGTTAATACATTGCTGGCCGCACTTGGTTTGATTCTGCTGTTTGATCCATCTGCTATTGCTTCGCTGTCGCTATGGCTGTCTTTTGTGGCTACAGCGGCACTATTATTATGGGCGGGTAAGCCCGAGCGCAAGGAAGTGTCCCCGTTTGGGGAACGCTTGGTAGCCATGGCCAAAACACTGCTGTGGGTGTCACTGTTGGCAACACTGGCGACTTTACCCCTGATTGTTTCAACCTTCGGGCGTATTCCTGTGTACAGCTTACCGGCCAATCTGATGATGGTGCCGCTGTATGCCCTGATTGTGATGCCGGCCGGTTTACTGGCCGAATTATTAGCCTTGTTCGGTCTGGATAGCATGGCGGCGCCATTGATGCAGTTAGCCGGAACAGGGGTTGAGTCGGGGACGCGCATACTGACGTTTCTGGCTGAATTACCGGCTGGACGTGTCTGGGCGATACATCCGCCTGTATGGATTCAGGCATTGTATATGGCTGGCATGGTTTGGTGCGGTGTCATGTTGTGGCGCGGCAAACGTATCAAAGCCGCACTGTCGGCTATGTTGGTGTTAGCGATCTGGTTGGGCATTGTGTTGCATGAAACGGATGCCGATGCGCCGCAATGGGTGGTTTGGGATGTCGGGCAGGGGGCTGCTTCCACCCTGCTGCTGCCGGGAAATCGCGTGATTGCCGTGGATGCGCCGGGACGGCGGGGCAGCCGTTTTAACGGAGGCACAACCGAAGCTGCCGGCCTGCGCAGTTTAGGTATGACGCATGTGGATGTGCTGGCGCTTTCCCACGCCCAGTCCGATCATCTGGGCGGGGCATTATCGCTGATGAAAAATATGAACAGTGTCGGGCAAATCTGGTTGCCCGATGTGCCATCGGCCCGGAATGATGCGCGCGTGAAAGCGATTGTAGCTTATGCAAGGCGGCATAAATCAATGGTCCGATGGCTGGCGCAGGGGGACCATATCAAACTCTCAGGTGATGAAGTGACCACTGTGTCTGTATTGTGGCCACCGCGTCTGTTTGATTCGGCTAATACAAATAACACCTCGCTGGTGCTGGCTGTTCGACTACCCAATAACGTACGGCTGCTGTATCCGGGCGATATTGAGGCAGCAGCGGAGAGTGCGATGCTTGATTCCAATCTGGAACCTACAGACGCCATGCTGATACCGCATCATGGCAGTACGACTTCCAGCCAATTGCGTTTTGTCAAAGCGCTGCATCCGAAGCTGGCCATCGCTCAGACGGGTTTTGCCAATCGTTACGGTTTTCCCAAAGTCGCCGTACTGAAACGATATCGCGCCATGGGGACGGATGTACGCAATACGGCAGATGGCGCTGTGCTGGTTCGATGGCTTGACGGACAACCGTCGGTTGAATCATGGCGACCTGACAGCAGCAGTCGACGCGAGCTTGCATTGCTCTGGTGGCAGTCATGGCGAGATGATGTTTGAGAGGGTGACTGTCTGAGAAGATGACTTTTGGCCTTTCCTATTCATAATTGCCGACATCGTTGGCGGTATCGCTAAAAAAGCTGACGGACATGGAGGTTGAAGTGTTAGAATTTATCCAGCAGGGCGGCAGCGTGATGTATATTCTATTGGCGCTATCTGTGCTATCGCTGACCATTGTTTTTGAGCGCGCATGGAGCTTGCGTCGCTCGGTGGTGATTCCGCTCAAAGATGTGCAACAGATTGAAAAGTCTGTGCGCGATGGCGATGTTAAACAGGCCATGACAACGTGTCAGACCCATAATACAGCCATGAGCCGTATCTTGTGGGTGGCGCTGGCCAATCGCGGCGTGCGCCGTTCAGTGATGAAGGAAATCCTTGAAGAATCCGGGCGTCAGGAAGTGGCGCATCTGGATCGTTTTATCGGCGTGCTTGGCGTGGTTGCCGCGATTGCGCCGCTGCTTGGTCTGCTGGGTACGGTTATCGGTATGATCGAAGTGTTTCAGCAGATTTCACTGGTTGGTGTCGGCAAGGCCGATGTATTGGCCGGTGGTATTTCCAAAGCACTGAATACAACGGCTTTCGGACTGGTTGTGGCCATTCCTTCCATTGTGGCCTACCGTTTTTATGAGGCCCGCGTGGATCGTTTCGTGGTGGAAATTGAGCAGCATGCGCTGCGTTTTGTTGAATTGCTCAAAGGAGAACGTGCGTGAAGCTGCGCCAGAAAAAACGCATGGATTATCTGGTGGATATTACGCCGTTGGTCGATGTCGTTTTTTTGATGCTGATTTTTTTCATGGTATCCACATCATTTAATGTGTCGTCCAGCCTCAAGCTCGATCTGCCATCATCAAAAGCCACCGCCCAGCCCAAAGAAGTAAAGCAGGTGACCATCAGCATCAATGCCGATGGCAGATTGTATGTGCAGGATGAGCCGGTTGCTGATAGCGATCTGCGCAAACGTGTGCTGAATATTTCCAAAGGTGATCCGAATATGCGGGTGGTGCTGCGGGCCGATGCCGAGACGCATCACAAGCGGGTCGTCTATGTGCTCGATACCTTGCGCGGATTGGGCATGAGCAAGGTCGGCATCGCGACAGTCGCACCTCAGGATGAAAAATGATGCAGGTGGTTGTGTGATGCGGATCGTACAGAAATTTGGCGGTACGTCGGTGGGTTCGCTGGAACGGATTGGTAAAACTGCCGATCTGGTGGCGGCTGAACTGGCACAGGGAAATCAGGTGGCGGTTGTGGTGTCGGCCATGAGCGGTGAGACCAATCGGCTGACATCTATGGCGCATGAAATCTGTGCGCAACCGGCAGCGCGTGAACTCGATGCGCTGGTGGCGACCGGTGAACAGGTCAGTGCGGCGCTGCTGGCCATTGAATTGCAGAACCGAGGCATTGCGGCCTATTCTTATAGTGGCGGTCAGGCCGGTTTTGTCACCGATAGCAAGCATGAACGGGCGCGCATCAAAGATATTGAAGGCGATCATTTGCTGACGCGTTTGCAGGCTGGCGAAGTGCCGGTGGTGACGGGTTTTCAGGGTGTGGATGAACAAGGTAACGTCACCACGCTGGGGCGTGGCGGTTCCGATACTTCTGCGGTGGCGCTGGCCATTGCTGTTGAGGCTGACGTGTGTGATATTTATACCGATGTTGATGGTATCTACACCACCGATCCGCGCATTGTGCCGAAAGCGCGCAAAATCGAACGCATTGCTTACGAGGAAATGCTGGAATTTGCATCACTGGGTGCAAAAGTGCTGCAGACCCGTTCAGTGGAACTGGCTATGCGTTATAATATGCCGTTGCATTTGCGTTCCAGCTTTGAGCCGGTGGCAGGAACAATGGTTGTACAAGAGGATGATAGCATGGAACGAGCAACGATTTCCGGTGTGGCCTATAACCGCGATGAAGCAAAAATAACCATTATGGGTATTCCCGATCAACCGGGCATTGCGGCCAACGTGTTCGGCCCGGTGGCCGGGGCCGGCATCAATGTCGATGTGATTGTGCAGAATGTGTCCGAGCAGGGCTATACGGATATTACTTTTACCGTGCCAACCGGCGACTACCAGCAGACCATGGATATTATGCGCCGCCTGTGCAAACAGATGGATGCACGCGATGTGAAAGGTGATGATAGCGTCGCCAAGGTGTCTGTGGTCGGCGTCGGCATGCGTTCCCATTCCGGCGTAGCCAAGGATATGTTTGATATTCTGGCTAGAGAGGGGGTCAATATTCAGATGATTACCACCAGTGAAATCAAAATCACCGTGGTGATCGATGAAAAATACATCGAACTGGCCGTGCGCACCCTGCACAGCGCTTTCGGGCTGGATGCAGAAGACAGTTAAGCCAAGAACCGACATTGCCATTGGGTTTAATCAGACACAACTCTCAACTCAGGCTTGCACTTTCCGATAGAGTAGTCTATTAAAGGTGTCAGAGAGGAGATACCATGTTAATTTTGACGCGCAAGAAAGGCGAATCCATCGCTATCGGAGATAATATTCAGATTCAGGTATTGAATGTGAAGGGCGGACAGGTGCGTATCGGGATTGATGCTCCGCGTGAAGTCAAGGTTAACCGTGAAGAACGTCTGGAAGCTGCATCAGCCAATGACACTCTTTCAGTAGAAAGCTGACTGACAGCGCATTCATAATATGCGGAAGTAATCTTTGATGAAATCGTAAAAAGTCCATCCATGGCCTTTTCACTTTCCTTACAAATCAATCACTTGCAGCGCAAGCTATTGATTTGCGCGCCCGTCCATGGGCGCGATGATGACTTTTTACGAAGTCATCATCTTTCTCCCTTTTCCTTATTCTCCCCCTACATTGATATTAGTGGGTTAGGGATAGTGCAATAATTCCCATTGACGCGATAACGATAACGATTATCATTTCACCCATGCAACGTTTAACAGCCCAGCGGCAAGCTATACTGGATTTAATCAACGCATCCAACCGGCACTGGGATGCCGATGAAGTGGTGCGTGCGCTGGTGGATGCAGGCGCATCAATTGGAATTGCTACAGTTTACCGTGGGTTGGCTGCCCTTGAAACACAGGGGTTGATTGATTCGATTCAACTGGCCGATAAAAAACGCTATGAGCGGGCCGATAAGGCCCATCATGATCATATGATTTGCACCAGTTGCGGGCTTATCGAAGAATTTTCACACGATACGATTGAGGAGCTACAGCTTGCCGCTGCAGCAAAAAAAGGATTTAGGCTGACCGGCCACCAACTGGTGATGTTCGGTTATTGCAGTCAATGTGCGAAGGAGTTAAAGGCATGATTTCATCATTGGTGATTGTATTCAGGGAAATGCTGGAAATGGTATTGGTCGTCGGCGTATTGCTGGCGGCTACGCGAGGTTTGGCAGGCTCGCGATTATGGATTGGGCTGGGCGCATTTGGTGGCTTGCTTGGCGCTACATTTTTCGGTGTATTTATGGAACAGATGGAAGCATCATTCAATTCAGATGGTGAATTTATTTTTAATGCGGTCATTCTGTCGATAGCTTCGGTCATGATTGCATGGACGGTATTCTGGATGAGTAAATACGGGCGCGAAATGAGCCAGCGTATGAATCAGGTTGGATCGTCGGTCAAGGCCGGCGATTTACCATGCACGGCGCTCGCCGTGGTGGCATTGTCTGCTGTGATGCGGGAAGGTTCCGAGGCTGTTTTTTTCCTGTTCAGTGCTGCTCAGGGCATCAGCGAGGATGGCTGGAGCATGTTGATCGGCGGTGTGATGGGAGCGGGCGTCGCCTTGATGATAGGGACGCTGCTGTATTTGGGTCTGGTACGTATTCCATTGAAACAGTTATTCAGCGTAGTCGGTTGGTTACTGATGTTGCTGGCTGCCGGCATGGCTTCTGAGGCAGCTGCGAACTTAATCATGATCGGTTGGTTACCACCGCTGGTTGATCCGCTCTGGAACAGCTCGGCGCTACTCTCCAGCGATAGCATGCTCGGGGAACTGCTGCATGTGATGGTCGGCTATGAAGACCAGCCCAGCGCGTTGCAGGTGATCGTGTTTGCCTTGTCACTGACCATCATGGTAGTGTTGTCGTATCGTTTTCAAGCGCCGCTGAAGGCGAAGGTTGCCGCACCGGTCTAACGCGCCCAGGCTCACTGTTTGTTTCAATTAAGCAGCACTTATATTCAATCGGGGTCAATGCATGGATATCCTTGAAGGTTCATCAGATCGCAGTGATGCGCTTGAAGCGATAAGCGAATCAACCCGTTCATGGAACGAAGATGCATCGCCTGATCTGTTGTTTGTTTTTCACTCTTCACTCCAGAACCCGCATGCCGTAGCTGCGAATCTGGCAGATAAATTCCCGAATACCTTGATCGTGGGTTGCTCGACAGCCGGGGAATGGATTACCGGGCAACATAAAAATCATGCACTGGTCTTAACAGGCATTTCGACGCCGGATATTCGTTGGGCTGTGAGCGTGATTGAAGATTTAAGCGCGCCGCCTGACGATAGTGCCAGAGCGGTGTGTTCTGATCTGGTCCGCCAACTGGATATCAATTGGTCGGATCTGAATGCGGGTGGCTATTTTTGCCTGAGCTTTTTCGATGGCTTGAGTAAACGAGAAGAATCTGTGATTGCCGCGATGGCCAGCGAATTGGGCGATGTGCCCTTGCTTGGCGGCTCATCCGGAGATGATCTAAAATACGATCATGCTTTTGTGATTGCAAATGGCAAAGCCTACCAACATGCCGCTGTGTTTATTCTGGCTGAAAGCCGCGTGCCTTTTCGCGCCATTAAGCATCATCATTACATCCCCGGTGATCACGATGTGGTGATTACCAAAGCGAGTATGGCTGATCGTGTGGTGAACCGGCTTGACGGCATGCCTGCAGCGCAGCGCTATGCCGAAGTGCTCGGCCTCGAGGTTGAGGCGCTGACACCGCAGGTTTTTTCAGATAATCCTCTGGCATATCAGTATAGCAACGAGTGCTATGTGAGAGCCCTCAGGCGCGTTTGCGAGAATGATTCGCTGGAATTCGGCTGTGCCATTGAGGAAGGAATGGTGCTGACAGTATGTAAGCACAAGGATATGGCTGCCGAGTACGACACACTGATGGCCGAGTTAAGTCCTGCGGCGAAAAAAATTCCGCTGCTGATTGTCTGTAATTGTATTTATCGTGCACTTGAGGGTATGGAAGGTGATTTGAATCAGCATCTGGCCGAGAAAACCTGTTCGATTGCCGATCATATGATCGGATTTGATACCTACGGTGAACAGTGGCAGGGCTTGCATGTCAACCAGACGATGGTGGCGTTGGCACTGGGTATTGCGTGAGTCATTCTCCAGCCAGCGAAGCATTGCAGCAGCAGCTTGCTGCGGCGCAGGAAACCATTGTCGCCTTACGTAAACGCATGCATCAAATTGAGAATGGCAATGCACAGTTGCCATTCCAGAAGCAATTACAATCGTATCAACAGCGTATTGCAGAAAAATCTATTGCGCTGAATGAGGCCAGACGCTGGGCCGAGATGATTGTCCAATATGCTATGGATGCGATCATACGCCTTGATGAAAAAGGCCGGATTCAAGACTGGAACCCGATGGCCGAGCGGATGTTCGGCTACCATAAGGCTGAAGTGCATGGCGCTTTGCTTGAAGAAATACTGATTCCCAAGCGTCTGCATGCTACACATCTGCGTCATTTCCAGCGTCACATCGAGCGTGGCAGAGGCGCTTTGATGAACCGTCGCATTGAGGGGGTGGCGCAATGCAAGGATGGTTCGGAGTTGCCTGTCGAGTTTGTCGGCTCCTTTGTGAAGCAGGCAGATGCTTTGGCTTTTGTGATGGTTTTGCGTGATATCAGCGAGCGCAAGGCTGCTGAACAGCAACTGCGGGATTCGCATGCCAATCTCGAAGCACTGGTAGCGCTGCGAACGGGCGAAGTGCGGGATCAGGCCGCCATCATCGAAGCGACGCTGAACATGGTCGGCATGGCCGATTTGGATGGCAATGTGTTATATATTAATCCGGCAGGCAGGAAAATATTGGGCTTAGAGCCGGATCAGTCGCTGGATGCGATGAAAATCGGACGCTTTCATAGCCCTGAAACTGAGAGAACGCTGGTGTATGAGGTGTTCCCCAAGGCGCTGGAGCAAGGTACTTGTGAAACAGAATGTGAATTTCTGGATGCGGATGCCAAACCTGTACCCATGGCCTGTATATTTATGTCATTGCCCGATCAGGATGGGCATCTATCACGGCTGGCGGTCATTGGCCGCGATTTGCGTAAGGAAATCGCGTTACAACATCAGGTCGAACATGTGGACAGGCTGGAGTCGCTGGGCGTACTGGCGGGCGGTATCGCGCATGATTTCAATAATATTCTGACCGCCATCATTGGTCATGCAGGTATGGCCAAAGCGAAGCTCGGTAAATCCTCGCCGGGGCAGGAACATCT
>CAJXNE010000047.1 GCA_913056285.1 uncultured Zetaproteobacteria bacterium
AATGGCTTGCAACGCAAGTTGTTGATTTGTTAGGAAAGTGAAAATCGCACTTTTCGCTTTCCGTGAAGTAAAAAGGCCATGGATGGACTTTTTACGACTTCATCATTTTTTACGCTTCCCCAAATGATTCATCAGCAAAAAACTGACCATGCAGGCGGTAAAGCTGGAGGCGACGATCATGTAGAGCACAATCAACTGCGCGGATGCCGCAGCCATCGGCGCAGCCCCGGCCAGAATCATGCCGACGAAGATGCCAGGCATATGCACGAGTCCGACCACGCGCAGCGTATCAATGTTGGGAATCATTGCAGTTTTTAATCCTACGCCAACATCGCTGCCGGATTTTAATCGCTCAAACATGATTGAAATCGCATTCATGCCATTGGCGGCGATCATGCTTCCCAGCGGCACCAGCGTGCGGGTGTCATCGCCGATTGCACCGCTAACGGCCAGCCATGGCAGTGTTGCCAGGCAGGCGCACATCAGGCCAATCGCGGCTGCGGCCCATGTGGTGCCTCTGCCATCAGAATGGCTGGCGCTGTTGTGCCCGGCTAATATGCAGAAGGCAGCAATCAGCAGCGATTGCGCCAAATGAGATCGGATATCGAAAATCCAGTGCAACACAAAGGCCAACGCCAGCAATTGCACCAGCCCTCGCCCTGATGCGATCAGCATGCGTTTCGATAAGCCCAGACGTTCGCGATGCGCCCAGAAAGCTGCACCGGCAATCAACAGCCATGCCGCCAGCAGCTTGATCAGCGTATCGCTTATGTGACTATCGAACATGGTCGCTCCCTTCATGTGACAGGCCGATGTTAACCACTTTCAAATTCACCGTCTTGTGAGGGTATCAGATTTTGTATCAGTCTGACATCCGCGATAGCACGGACACGGCATAAAATATAATCTTCGCAGCTATGAAATCGTTATTGCCTGTCATGCATCAAACCGGACATAAAAAAACCGGACGCAAAGCGCCCGGTTTTTGTAATGGTGGAGCCAAACGGGATCGAACCGTTGACCTCAACGCTGCCAGCGTTGCGCTCTCCCAGCTGAGCTATGGCCCCGTAGTGATTAGGCTGGATGGTTCAGTCACTTCCGAAGGCGGCGCATTTCGCCACAGCCGGGCGGGCTTGTCAACATGAGTGATCCGGCCATGCATCTGTTTCGCCGTACCCTGTCGGCTGATTGTCTGACGCCACCGGGCGTGTTTTCCCGGCTGGTCGAGCGGGGCGATTGCTTTATGTTCGAATCTGCCGAGGGCGGCGAGCAATGGGGTCGCTATAGCATTCTGGGCATCAGTCCGGCTTGCCGGGCCAGCGCCGAGGGCAATCATACCCGCTTGTATTTTCGTGACGGCCATGAGGAAGTGTATCAGGGTGATGTGTTGGCATGGTTGCGTGAACATGTACTCGAGCAGACATATCTGCCGGTCGATGACCTGCCCTTTGCCGGTGGTGCGGTGGGGTATTTTGGCTATCAACTGGTTTCCCGTTTCGAAGATATTCCGGCCAATCTACCTGACCCGGTCGATGCGCCCGAATCTGCTTATCTGCTGGTCGATCGTTTTATGGTATTCGATAATCTCAAGGGTACGTTGACCTGTTGCGTGCGTCTGCCTGCCGATCAGCAGGATGAAGCCGATACGGTACTGGATCGCATGGAGGCCAGCCTCAATGAAGGCGAAATGGCCAAGGTGTTGAAGCTGGATGCAGATTTGAGCATGTCCGAAGCTGCTGTAGCGCAAACCACGCAGGCGGATTATGAAGCTGCCGTCAGCGCAGCGCGTGACTATATTCTGGCCGGCGATATTTTTCAGGTGGTACTCTCCCAGCGTTTTTCCAAGCCGCTTACTTGCGCGCCGTTTGATATTTACCGCGCTGTGCGGCATATCAATCCGTCGCCGTATTTATTTTACCTGCATATCGGCGAGACCATTCTGGTTGGTTCATCGCCGGAAATTCTGGTGCGCCGCGAAATGGAAAAGGCTGTGGTGCGTCCGATTGCCGGCACCCGCCCTCGCGGCAAAACAGCAGCCGAAGACAAGGCGCTTGAAGAGGAATTGCTGGCCGATGCGAAAGAACTGGCCGAGCACGTCATGCTCGTTGATCTGGGCCGCAACGATCTGGGTCGCGTGTGCGAATATGGCAGTGTGGAACTGACTGAATCGATGATTATCGAACGCTATTCGCATGTCATGCATATCGTATCGCAAGTGGAAGGCACGATGCGCAAGGACGCCGACACGCTCGATCTGCTGGCCGCCACATTCCCGGCCGGTACGGTATCTGGCGCACCGAAAGTGCGGGCGATGGAAATTATCCATGAACTGGAGCCGGTGGCGCGCGGACCTTACGCCGGTACAGTCGGGTATATCGGTTTTGGCGGGCAACGCATGGACACGGCAATTGCCATCAGAACAGCCGTGATTCATGGCGGCGAGATTCATATACAGGCCGGAGCGGGAATTGTGGCCGATTCCGTACCGGAAAACGAACATCGGGAGTGCGTCAATAAAGCCATGGCGATGTTCCGTGCGGTGGAACTGGCTGAAGCCCAGCAGGAGAATGTAGCATGATGCTGGTTATCGATAACTACGATTCGTTCACATTTAATCTGGTGCAATATCTGGGTGAGCTTGGCGAACATCCTGAAGTCCATCGCAATGACAAAATTTCCCTTGCAGAAATCGCTGAGATGTCACCCGAGCACATCCTGATTTCACCCGGGCCGTGCACGCCGCATGAGGCGGGTATTTCGATGGCTGTGATTCGCGAGTTTTCCGGCCGGATTCCGATTCTGGGCGTCTGCCTGGGGCATCAATCCATTTCAGCCGTGTTTGGCGGAGACGTGATTCGCGCGCCGCGATTGATGCATGGCAAAACGAGTTTGATTGAACATGATCTCAAAGGCATCTTTGCCGGCCTGCCATCGCCATTTACTGCCACGCGTTATCACTCATTGATTGTGCCGGAGCCATTGCCTGATTGTTTGATTAAAACGGCATGGACTGCCGAGGGAGAATTGATGGGTTTAAGGCATCGCGAGCACCCGACGTTTGGTCTGCAATTTCATCCGGAATCCATCCTGACCGAACACGGCCATCAAATGCTGAAAAACTTCCTCGAGATCAAAGCATGAATGATTTACTGCAAAGGGTGCAACAATGATGATGCGTGAAGCTGTCGTTCAGATGATCAGGGATTTGCAGTCGGGGAGTAAGATCACTGGCGCGGCCGCAGAAGAGGTGTTCGGCGCAATCATGCATGGCGAAGCGACGCCCGCGCAGATTGCCGCCATTTTGACAGGCTTGTCGATTCGCGGCGAATCGGCTGAGGTCGTGGCGGGTGCTGCCAAAGCGATGCGGGCTGCCGCCACGCACATTACGCCAGAATCTACCGGACTGATTGATACCTGCGGCACCGGAGGCGATGGCGCCAAAACATTCAATATTTCGACTGCCGTTTCTCTGGTCGTGGCGGCATGCGGCGTGCCGGTGGCCAAGCATGGCAATCGCGCCATGAGCTCCAAATCCGGCGCGGCCGATGTGTTGGAAGCGCTGGGCGTGAATCTGGATATCAGTCCGGCGCAGGTGGCTGATTGTATTGATGAAACCGGTATTGGATTTCTGTTTGCCCAAAAGCTGCATCCGGCCATGAAATTCGCCGGGCCGGTGCGCCGCGAACTTGGCGTGCGCACCCTATTTAACCTGCTGGGGCCGTTGACCAACCCGGCCTCTGCCGAATATCAGGTGCTGGGCGTTTTCGCGCCGGATAAACTCGAACTGGTAGCTGGCGCACTGGCAGAGCTCGGCACGACGCGGGCCCTGATTGTGCACGGGCGCGACGGACTGGATGAAATCACCACCACTGATATCACCAATGCGATTCTGGTGCAGGCAGGACAAGCGCCGATAGCCTTTGAAATCGATCCGGCTGCATTCGGCATGCCCTATGCGGTTCCCGAAGCTTTGGCTGGCGATGATGCCGCTACCAATGCAGCGATTCTCAAACATATCTTTGCCGGCCAGCCGGGTGCGGGGCGTGATATTGTATTACTCAATGCCGGCGCAGCGCTGTGGGTGGCTGGCAAGGCGGATGGCATAGGTGCAGGGATTGCTCTGGCTGCGGATGCTATCGATTCCGGCAAGGTTCAGGCGACGCTGGATGCATTGATTGCGTTTACCAATCGGTGAAAAGCTTTTGACTGCGGGTGAAAGATCATGACTTCGATTCTGAATGAAATAGCGGCGTACAAGCGCGACTGGGTTGCTCAGTGCAAACAACAACGCTCTGAATGCGACTTACTTCAACTGGCCTCCAGGCGCAGTCCGCTCGATTTTGCCGGAGCACTACAGGCAAAAGTCTCCAACAGGCAAAATGCAGTGATTGCCGAAGTTAAAAAAGCCAGCCCGTCCAGAGGTGTTATTCGCCCGGACTTTGATCCGGTTGCCATTGCCAAAAGCTACGAAGTTGGCGGTGCGAGTTGTCTGTCTGTGCTTACCGATGTGAAATATTTTCAAGGTGATGATGCTTATGTGTCATCCATTCGCGAGGCTGTTTCGCTACCGATCCTGCGCAAGGATTTTATGCTCGATTCGTACCAAATCATTGAGGCTAAAGCGATGGGCGCCGATGCCATTCTGGTGATTATGGCCATGCTGGATGATGTGCTGGCAGCTGAACTCACAGCCTGTGCGCATGATATGGGACTTTCTGTGTTGCCGGAAGTGCATAATGGCGAGGAACTCGAACGGGCTCTGAAACTGGGAACGAGGCTTATTGGTATCAACAATCGCAATCTGCACACGTTTGAAACCACCCTGGATACAACGTTATCACTACTCGGTCGATTGAGTGGCGAGCATACGGTTATAACAGAATCCGGAATATTCAGTCGCGATGATCTACAGCAAATGAATGGTGCAGGGGTCTATGGCTTCCTGATCGGTGAATCATTGATGCGCCAGCCTGAGCCGGGAGAGGCGCTGGCAGCGTTGCTTGATTAGTCCCTGTTCAGATTCACCGCCAGCAGGGCATGCATATCCGGTTTGACCGGCACGGGGATCCGAACCTGATGGCCGCTGCCGGGAGCGACGTCCATGGGGTGACCGTAACGGGCATCGTTGATGGCTTCGACAGTGAAGGTGGTATTGCCGCCCGGATTGACCAGTTCAATCGAATCGCCGATGGCGAATTTATTTTTAACTATCACTTCGGCCAGACCCTTTTCTGCATTGTAATCCACTACTTCACCGACAAAGCGCTGGGCGTCGAATGTGGAATTTCCGGTTTCATAATTCTGGCTGGCCGATGAACGTTTGCGGGTATAAAAACCGTCTGTGTATCCTCTGTTAGCCAGCGCATCGAGTTGGAACATCAGCCGTTCATCGAATGATTTTCCGGCCAGTGCGTCGTCAATGGCTTGCCGATAAGTCTGCGTGGTGCGGGCGACATAATAATGCGATTTGGTGCGGCCTTCGATTTTCAGCGAATCCACACCGATTTGAACCAGACGTTCAACATGCTGTACGGCGCGCAAATCTTTCGAATTCATAATATAGGTGCCGTGTTCATCTTCAAAGACCGGCATTTGTTCATTCGGGCGATTTGGCTCGGTCAACGTATAGACCTGATCGGCCAGCGGGTGGCGTTCTACGTTGCCCGTTTCGGCAAAGGGTTGTGCGTTCATACCGTCCAGAATCGAGCTTGAAATATTCTCAATTGGAATAATATCGCCGGAAATATCCTCGGCAGCTTTTTCCATGCCGTATTCCCAACGGCAGGCATTGGTGCAGCTACCCTGATTGGCATCGCGATGATTGAAATAGCCGGACAGCAAACAACGGCCCGAATAGGCCATGCACAGCGCGCCATGTACGAACACTTCAATTTCGATATCCGGACACTGTTGACGAATTTCTTCCACTTCATCAAGCGAGAGTTCGCGCGACAGAATAATACGTTTCACGCCGACAGACTGCCAGAATTTCACTGCTGCCCAGTTCATCGTATTGGCCTGCACGGACAGGTGGACAGGTATTTCAGGCCAGCGTTCGCGCACCATCATAATCAGGCCGGGGTCGGCCATAATCAGGGCGTCCGGCCCCATATCAATGATCGGTTGCATGTGTTCGAGATAGCGTTTTAATTTGTTGTTATGCGGCAGCAGATTACTGGCGACAAAGAATTTGCGGTTCAGCGCATGCGCTTCATCAATGCCCGCTTTCAGATTCTCCAGTTGAAAATCATTATTGCGCACGCGCAATGAATAGCGCGGTTGGCCGGCATAGACAGCATCGGCACCGTAGGCAAAAGCGTAGCGCATATTTTTGATTGTGCCGGCAGGCGACAGCAATTCTATGTTACTTCTGTTCATCATAATTATTTCCCTTTTCAACCTGCTCACGCACCAGTGCCAGATGCAGACGCAGATCATACAATTCTTCGGCATAGGATAGCGGTACATGTACTTTCCTGATTTCTGTTTCAATGCGCTCCAGATCAGTGAGCAATGATTGATTGAAACCATCATCCAGCGCTGTATCAATATTGCCGAGTTCTTCATACCAGCGATAGATGCGTGAGCGGATACGCCAGCGATACAACGGTGGGAGCACCTTGAATAGCGGAATCAACAAGGCGATAAACGGCAATAGCATCACCTTCAGACGATCCACCATCGTGGCGGCCCAGAAGGGTAAAAAACGCTGTAAAAATGGCGGCCCGGATTTATAAAAACGCGCGGCCTCGTCACTCAAATCCATGCCGATGAAGCGGCTGGTCGGAAAGGTTCCGGCGCCGGCAAACAGGCTGTGCCCGGCATGGATCGCAGCTGCGGCCTGCATGATCATATCTTGCAGGGCCGGATGTAAATGCTTGTTCACAACCAAGGTTGCCGTGCTGGCCAGCATTGCCACATCTTCAGTCGGCATGTTGCGGGCAAGATCAAGTGCGCCCTGGGGTAATTGAATGGCCGATAGCGAATCGATTCGGCGTGTATAAGCCTCAGCACGAGCGATATTCAGCAAACGAATATCGCTACTTTTCTGCAATGCCTGCACTGTGTTATTGCTGGCTGCTGAAACAATAAACACAGCATCTACTTGCGCATGCTGTAATGCCCGGGCCGCAGCTTCAGAAGTCATGTTGTAAAGGCTGGCGTTGTTTTCATCAATGCCGTTGTCCTTGAGCAAGCGAGTTGCAAGCGCCCGCGTACCGCTGCCAGCCATGCCGACAGCGATTTTCGTTCCTTTCAAATCACTCAAAAAATGCACATCCAGGTCATGGCGAACGAATACCCATAATGGTTCATAATACATACTGCCCAGAGATAGCAGTTGTTGCTGGCCGGTCGTCACCAAGCCGCTTTGCACAAATGCAATATCGGCAGTGTTTGCTTTGAGGCGCTGAATATTTTCCATGGAACCGGCTGATTTGAGAATGTTGACAGCAATGCCCCGTTGTTGAAGGAAATCACGGTAGCGTTCGGCATTGGCATAGTAAGCGCCGCCGGGTTGCCCGGCCGAAAATGTCAGGCTCGATGGTGGGGCGGGATCAACAAACTGATAGGCAAGGACAAATGCCAGTACGGCCAGAATGATGGCGGGCGCATATATTTTTAATGTATCCTTGCTCATAAGCCCGAAGTGTAAAGCAAGTCAGCATAAGTGCATCCATGCGCGTTAACATCAAACAATCATGCGCGACAGGACAAACAAAAGCCCGGCGCAAGGGCCGGGCTTTTGTAGATTTGAAGTACTGATAAAGTCGTAAAAAGTACTTACTGAATATTTTTATCGGGAATGATCAGCATTTCGACACGACGGTTGAGCTGCATGCCTGCTTCGGTGTTATTGGAAGCCCGGGGCTGCGATTCGCCTCGTCCTTCGGTCACAATCCGGCGCGCATCAACACCCCGGTCAGCCAGGTAATACTTGACGGACTGGGCGCGCTGTTCTGATAGCTGTTGGTTGTATTGGGCCGAACCACGGCTATCAGTATGGCCGGTAATCTGAATGGAGCTGCGCTGATACCGGTTCAGGATATCTGCCACTTTATCCAGCGTATTGTGGAATGCCGGCGTTAGCTGAGCGGAGTTATAAGCGAATGAGATTTCAGAATTCATGGTGATTTTCAGGTTCTCATTTTTCAGCCGTTCCACTTCAATCTGGTTTCTGCGCTGCTCTTCGGCCAGTTGGCGGTTAAATTCGGCTTCCTGTTTATCCATATAGACGCCGGTGCCGGCGCCAAGTGCGCCGCCTGCTGCACCGCCAATCAATGCGCCGCGTAGCGCGCCGCCGGAATGATCGCTTTGATATCCAATGACAGCGCCGGCGATAGCACCAAGCGTAGCGCCTGCTGCTGCATTTTGCTTGGTATGTTTGTTCGGGTCCTTCGGATTGGTCACACAAGCGCCCAGGATTAGTCCAGCGGCAATGGCAGTGAATATCATTCGTTTCATTTTACTTCCTCCATAACGCGTATGTATTTTTTCAACCCGAGATTGAAATCTTATCACAGCGTAAAAAAATCATGCAATCGTATTGTTTGTTCCATGTTAACCGGTAAAACGGTTTGGTCGGTGCGTGGCAATCAACCTTACCGGCAAGCTATATGCAGTGATCACTGTCACCAAGCGGAATTTACGCACCATCGGTGAAGTGTGCCCCCGGCAATCGCTGCTTTCTTTGCCTGGCTGCGATTTTCGTTCAGGATTACGAGATGGACACCACCACCACGCGCCTCGTCGTTTTTTTTCTTGTCTTGCTTCTGATGATGGCAGCAGAAGCAATTGCTCCGCGCCGTTCACTACGCTTTGGGCGCAAACGCTGGCCTGCCAATCTGGGGATCGTGGCCATCAATGCCGCAATGGTTCGTATATTGATTCCTGGCGGCGCAGTAGCTATCTCGATTTGGGCCGGGGAAAACGGTTTCGGGCTGCTCAATCAGATGGATTGGCCGGGCAATATCGAATGGGTTGCCGCGATCATTCTGCTGGATCTGGCGATTTACGCCCAACATGTATTGTTTCATGCCGTGCCGTTCTTATGGCGGCTGCATATGGTGCACCACGCAGACCGCGACATTGATGTCACCACCGGCCTGCGTTTTCACCCCGTTGAAATACTCCTGTCCATGCTGATTAAAATGGCAGTCGTTGCATTGCTCGGGGCGCCGGTGCTGGCAGTGGTTGTGTTTGAAGTCGTGCTCAATGGCATGGCCATGTTCAATCATGCTAATGTTCGCTTGCCGGCCCGGCTGGATCAGCTGCTACGACTGCTGGTGATTACGCCGGATGTACACCGGATACATCATTCTATCATCAGATCTGAAACCAACAGTAATTTCGGATTTAATCTGTCGTTCTGGGATCGTTTATTTGGAACATGGCGCGAGCAGCCGAAGCTGGGGCATACGGAAATGGTTATTGGGCTGGAGCATTTGCAACCCGCACCCACCCATAATATTGGATTCATGCTGCGCTTGCCGTTTGGCAGTGAAATCGGCCAGTATCCGATGCTCAAATCAAAGGGGAAGTAGCATGGATGAAGAGCAGGTCAACCGCTGTGTATGCGTTGGTAAAACATTTGAGCAACTCAAAGCATTCGAAAATTTTGAGGCAGCGCAGGCTGCAACCCGTTGCGGCGTCGAGTGCGGTGGCTGCATTCCCTATATCAAGCTGATGTTCGCCAGTGGTGAAACGGCCTTCGATATTGATGACTCGCGTCTGGCCGAGTTCGAATAAGCATGCGTCATTCGGGCAACCGCAACGTTCTGATTAGTGCAGCCGCGTTTGTGGTTGTTGTGGCAGGCATGCAGGCCGCCACATCGTTGCTGGTTCCTTTTTTTCTGGCTGCATTTATCGCCATTCTGTGTCTGCCGCCATTAAACTGGCTGACGGCAAGACATGTTCCCGTTTCAGCAGCAGTCCTGATTATTGCACTGGTCATGATGTTGATCGGATTATTGATCGGTGCTTTTGTCGGCTCGTCCATTGCTGATTTCTCTCACAACCTGCCAAGCTATCAGGAGCGTTTGAAAGCATTAACTGGCGGGGCTCTGAATTGGCTAACAGGCATGGGCATATCCATTTCATCACAATCGGTGCTGGATGCTCTCGACCCATCCGCAGCCATGGGCATGGCGGGCAATCTGCTGGCCGGACTCGGCAATGCCCTCACCAATACCTTCCTGATTCTCCTGACCGTGATTTTCCTGCTCATTGAAGCAGCGGCACTGCCGCATAAATGGCATGCCATGGGCAAGCACGCCCCGTCCATGCAGGAATTTGAAACCTTCGTGACCAGCGTCGGAGCATATTTTTCCATCAAAAGCTGGATTAGTTTAGCCACTGGCGTGTTTATCGCCATCTGGCTGGCTGTGATCGGCGTTGATTATCCGATCTTGTGGGGTTTAGTCGCGTTCCTGTTTAATTTCGTGCCCAATATCGGTTCCATTATTGCCGCCGTACCGGCCATTTTGCTGGCGCTGGTGCAACTCGGCGGCGGAGAAGCGCTGATGGTTGGCGTGGGTTACGTGATTGCCAATGTGGTGATGGGCAATGTGGTCGAGCCGAAATTCATGGGCAAGGGCGTCGGGCTGTCCACGCTGGTGGTATTTCTTTCATTGGTATTCTGGGGTTGGGTGCTGGGGCCGGTCGGCATGTTGCTGTCGGTGCCGCTGACCATGATTATCAAACTGGCGCTGGAGTCGGGCGAACAGACGCGCTGGCTGGCCATCCTGCTCGGCCCGGATGTCGCGAAAGTGGCGGATTGAGCATGGAAATCCTTTATCGCTGCCGCGCATGCAAGACTGAATTCCGGCTCGATGAGCGCGAGCCATGCCGTTGCCCAAAATGCGGCAGCACGCTGGCCGATCTGATTCAGCGCTTTTATTGATCCATATCTTTCAACAAATCCTTGAGCCCTGCGAAGCCTTTATAGGTTGAAGCCGCTGCCTCCTCCCGTTTAATCTCTCCCTGAGCATCGGCCTCCATGTAGCGTTGATGCTCATTATCATGACAATAGATGCAGAGCAGTTCCCAGTTGCTGCCATCGGGCGGATTGTTGCTGTGATTGTGATCTTTGTGGTGCACGGTCAGTTCGCGCAACTGCTTGCCGGAAAAGTCGCGTCCGCAGCGTCCACAAACCCACGGAAATAATTTCAGTGCCTGCTCGCGATAACTATCGGGATGATGCATATTCATGCGTCTTTCTCTTTTGTCTGAACCCACGACAGTGCATCATTATACTGATTGAAATGGAAGTGTTTGAGTTCAGCGCTGATAAAATGTGATGAGAGGTGAGGAAAAATCGTCAGAACGGCGGAATCTGAAACCACGGCGAGTTTTTTGATATGTTGATGATGATCGCGCACAAAGCGAAAATGACTGAGCATGCCGGCAAAGTTATCCCAGCCGGGAAACGATTCGGCATGAATAATCACGCCGGCCAAATCACCCTTTTGTTCGATGACCGGATTCACTGCAGTAGTCACAGCGGTGAAATCTTGTTCACTTAAAGGGCCTTTCGGGCAAATTGTTAAAATGCGGTGTTCCATATCCAGATTAAAATCAATCATTGCTGTCTCCTTACTGGCCCGGCATCCATCAAATGCCATCGCCTGCCCATAGTATAGACCATTCTGGCCCGGTCCAGGAAGATGCCGCTAAACAGCGCGCCGCGCACCGTTTCACTCAGGGCGGTACAGGAAGCAAAGAGAACAACTCAATAACTCATGCCAGACCCCGTCAAGAAGATTCGCCGCCGTGAACGGGTGATTCGCATCTTCCCAAATGCAGCATCTGCCAAGAGGCTGATCGGGGCCATGCTCGCAGAGACGTACGAGATGTGCGTAAGGAGGTAGCTGCCGATCTGAAGGCGATTTACACATCGGCATCCATTGAAGATGCTGAACTGCAACTGGGTGGCTTGGATCTCTATCCACCCGCTAAGGTAGGGCAAGTTGTTTATAACTGTCTACCCACACCGAACCGTGAAGCGCTCTTTAATTGTAAGTTTTCTTTAACTTCGCACTGAAAGGACCTAAACTAAGCTTTAGTATGCCATCTTGAAGTCGTCCAACCCACTTGCCATTTGGAGACCATCCACCCTGGTCATCGATCCCACTAACATTGATAACAACCTTTTCATTGTTAGTCACA
>CAJXNE010000048.1 GCA_913056285.1 uncultured Zetaproteobacteria bacterium
AGCGGTCAGCCGCATGCTGCTGTGCTGATGTCGGAGCTGTATGTGCAGCACCATGGGTTGGCGCTTGAATCGCTGTTGTTTCTACCTGTTGCTTATCTGCATGCTTCTTCGCCTGTTGTGGTTTCACATGCGTGGCTGATTCCGGCACATCGGGCACAGGTGCAGGCGTGACCGACTGTTTGGGCAGTTCCTTATAAAACGTCAGTTCGCCCACTTTGGTATGTGCACCCTGCTCGGCTTTCGTTTTCCACTGTTGGGCCAAATCCTGCAATGTTTCATTTTTTGCCTGCAATAAGCTGTTTTCGGCGATCTGCGCCGCCAGTTTTTCTTTCATCTCATTCGCATCGGTGTTGTTGCCGGTTTGCTTGATAGCACCTGTGCCGATCCAGTAGCCGCCGCTAAAACACAGCCCTGCAATTGCGAAAATAGCAATCGCATTCAGTATCGAACCCGACCCCGAACCCGAATCCGATCGGGATTCGGCATGCGAGCTCGCCTTCACTTGTGCAAAATCCTGCTTCGCCATGGGCTACTTCTGCTGTCGTTTGATTATAGAAGAAAAATAATGCATCACATGCGTTCCGGTGCAGATACGCCCAGAATCGACAATGCATTGCTGATCACCTGAGCGACCGCTCTGATCAGCACAATCCGTGCCTGAGTCAGGCCGGCATCCTCAGTGACTACCTTGTGTTTGTGGTAAAAACTGTGGAAGTCAGCTGCCAACCGCATCACATAGGTTGCCACCCGATAGGCTTCCAGCTGACTGGCTGCTTTCTTGAGCATGTCCGGATAGGTCAGCAGGTGGGAAATTAAACGCTGCTCTTCATGCGAGGTCAGCACGGATACATCCACATCATCGGCCTTGGCAATCGCAATACCTTCTTCAGCGGCCTTACGCAATATCGCGGCAATGCGCGCATGGGCGTATTGAACATAATAGACCGGATTCTCGTCGTTCTGTTTTTTGGACGCTTCCAGATCAAAATCCAGCTGGCTTTCCACCCTGCGGGTCATGAAATTAAAACGCACGGCATCGGAGCCGACTTCATCCACCACTTCGCGCAGCGTCACAAAGGTACCAGCCCGCTTGGACATTTTCACAGGCTTACCATCACGGGTCAGATTGACCATTTGCACCAGGATGACATCAGGTTGGGCATCTGCCTGAATCAAGGCTTTCATGGCTGCCTGTACGCGGGCGACATAACCGCCGTGATCGGCGCCCCAGATATCAATCATGCGGTCAAAGCCGCGCTGGTGTTTGTCAAAATGGTAGGCAATATCAGCAGCAAAATAAGTGGCCGTGCCATCCTGCTTGGCCAGCGGGCGATCTACATCATCACCGAAATCGGTGGTGCGGAATAATAATTGTTCGACCGGCGTATAATCAGAAACTTCCTTGCCCTTGGGCGGCGGCAAGGCGCCCGTATAAACCACGCCATCAGCCTGCAAACGTTCAATCAGTTCGGTAACGCTACCGCTACTGTGCAAGCCCTGTTCTGAGAAATAGACATCGAATCCAATGCCGATGGCGTTCAGATCAGCACGGATCATGGCCATATTGGCATCAATGGATAACTGCCCGATCAATTTCTCGCGTGCGTGCGCATCCATGGTCAACAGCTTTTGATAATCGTGCCCTGCCAATATATCGCGGGCAATATCCACAATATAATCACCGGGGTAGGCCGATTCCGGAAACGAAATCGATTCGCCCTCCAGTTCCCGCATTCTCAACCAGACGCTGTTTGCCAGTACGCCAATCTGTGCACCGGCATCATTGATATAATATTCGCGTTGTACATCGTGACCAACTGCACTCAAGACATTGGCCAGCGCATCGCCGACCACTGCGCCGCGTCCGTGACCGACATGCATCGGGCCGGTCGGATTGGCCGAAACGAATTCCAGGTTGATTTTTTCCGACTCGCCGGATCGGGATGCCCGGCCATATTGTTCGCCAGCCTTGATAATGGTTTTTAGCGCCACCGCCTCGCTGGCCTGCTGTAAACGGATGTTGATAAAACCCGGGCCGGCAATCTCCGCCCCTTCAACCGCTTCGGGCCACTGGACGATTTCAAGAATACGCGCTGCGATCTGCTGCGGGCTCTGCTTCAACACGCGCGCCAGCGGCATCGCTACATTGGCGGCATAATCGCCATGTTCTTTTTGTTTGGGGCGATTAAGGATCACCTGCGGCGCTTGCGTCCCCGGATGATCTGCCAGCAATTTTTCCAGTGCTGTACTGAGTGCCTGTTCCAGTGCCTGTTTCACGTTTACTCCGCATATCTCAAAAGTCGGCGCATGGTAACCGCCTTCAATCAATCTTTCACGGGGCAAGCAATTATTTGTGACTATGGATAATCATACACCGCGATGCAGCAGTAATTTTTGACGATACTCTTCGGGGTCTTTGGTTTGCGTCATGGCGCCTGCGCGCGGGAACAGCGCATCATATAAGCGCGATACCCAGAAACGCAGTGCAGCCAGTCTGAGTAATAATGGCAGCGATTCATGTTCATCTTTCTGTAGTGGGCGTCTGGACTCGTAGCCTGCCAGAAATGCATGGATGCGAGACGGATCATCATCCGAAAGTATCACGGCCTGTGCATTGATCGAGATGGCGATATCCATAGCCAGCGCCGCATCATGCGCATAATAGAAATCGATAATGCCCGATACATGATCGCCTTCAAACAGAATATTATCAACAAATAAATCGCCATGAACCACGCCGTGCGGTAATGAATCAAAGGCACAGGAAGACTGGAACGCCAGCTCATCGGACAATAGCTCGGCCGCTTCCTGTCCATATCGTGCTGCGGTGGGTTCCAGTACGGTGTTTATTTTCTCAGCCAGCCAGCCAGCCCCGGTCGGGTTGCTGCGATGTTGATCGAAACCGGAGCCTGCCAGATGCAACTCGGCCAGTGCTTGCCCGGATGCAAATAACTGCGATTCATTCAGGGAATCGAGCGTTTTGCCAGCCAGACAGGACACAATACACCCTTGTTTGTCTTCACACTCAAACAGCAATGTGCCATCGCGGCGTGGCATGACATCCGGACAGGATAGCCCGTTTGCCGCCAGATGTTTCATCAGGTACATGAAATACGGCAATTCCTCCGCTTCCATGCGCTCAAAAATGGTCAGCACATAGCGTGTCGAATGGTTGCCGGTTTTTACATCGATGAAGAAATTACTGTTTTCGATGCCGGCCGCAATGCCTTCAAAGCCAGCCAGTGATCCCAGCGAATAGTCGCTCAGAATATGCGCAATTTGCGGTTGGGTGAGTTCAGTGTAAACGGACATGGTTCGCAATCATAGCCGCTATGGAACTGCTGTCAGCATTGCAATCCGGGAACAACTTTGCCAAGTCACAGGCATTGTTTGGTCAGCATTCAACCGTTAGCGTTCGCGGCCTTTATCCCAAGAACCGATATTGACATTGGATGCAGGGTGTAATCATTTGGTTTGTATGGCATTTCGGAAAATCATGTAGTCACCTTGCTGGTGATGAGTGATTTTCCGGGATGTCAGACGAATCAAAGGGTTGCGGCATACGCCGTATGCCAATGTCGGCTCTTGGGTTTAATGAAGTGGGTAACTAATGGATAAAATTATCATTCAAGGCGGCGTGCCATTGTCGGGCAGCATCGAAGCCAGTGGTGCGAAAAATGCGGCGCTTCCGTTGCTGGCTGCAGCTATTCTGGTCGATGGCCCGGTGGTTTACCGTCGTATTCCGCATTTGCGGGATATCTCCACCATGATGACGTTATTGGCCTGGCAGGGTGCGGATGTCGAATATGATGATCAGCACTGCCTGCATGTGGATACAAGATCAGCTGATAAGTCGGAAGCACCTTATGAGTTGGTTAAAACCATGCGTGCATCATCATTGGTGTTGGGGCCGTTGCTGGCCCGATTTGGCCGGGCCAAGGTGAGCCTGCCCGGTGGTTGTGCTATTGGCGCGCGTCCGATCGATATGCACTTGAAAGGTTTGACGGCGATGGGCGCTACCATCGAAGTGGAGCAGGGCGATATTGTGGCCCGTGCCGAAGCAGGGCTCACCGGTGCGCATATCGTATTTGATCAGGTTACAGTGACCGGCACCGAGAATCTGATGATGGCAGCGGTATTGGCCAAAGGAATAACTATTCTGGATAATGCAGCTAGAGAACCGGAGATTGTCAATCTGGCGGATTCGTTACGCAATCTTGGCGCTGATATTGAAGGCGATGGCAGTAATCGGATTACCATTCAGGGTGTGGAGCGCCTCGACGGGGGTGAAATGATCACCATAGCCGATCGCATTGAAACGGCCACCTATCTGGCTGCCGGACTGATTACCGGCGGTGATGTCACTGTGACCGGTGTTGAGGCGAATACCCTTGAAGCATTTTTGGGACGTGTGAAGGATACCGGCGCACTGGTTGAAACGGGGGCGAATTTTATACGTTGCAAAGCGCAGGGCCGCTTGAAGGCGGTGGATATCCACACCCTGCCGCATCCGGGTTTCCCGACCGATTTGCAAGCGCAGTTTATGGCCATGATGACGCTGGCGGAAGGGTCCAGCGTGATTCGCGAAACAATATTTGAGAATCGCTTTATGCATGTTCAGGAACTGGCGCGCATGGGCGCGGAAATCAGTCTGGATGGCAATACGGCGGTGGTGCACGGGCAAGCGCGCATTTCCGGTGCGCCGGTCATGGCGACAGATCTGCGAGCTTCGGCATCGCTGGTGCTGGCGGGTCTTGCTGCGGAAGGAGAAACCGCTGTATCGCGAGTCTACCATATTGATCGTGGTTATGAGCGCATAGAAGAAAAACTGGGTAAGCTGGGCGCACGCATTGAGCGTCATAGCGTCAGTGAAAACTGGATGCAGGGGGCGCGTTTCAATGCATGATTCGAGACCGTTAACGATTGCTTTATCGAAAGGCCGTATTTTGGAGCAGACGCTGCCGCTATTGGCTGCTGCCGGCCTGAGTCCTGCTGAAGATGTACAGAAAACGCGCAAACTGATGGTGGGCGGTGATTTTAACGGGCAGGACGTACGTTTTCTGATTATTCGCGCTGCTGATGTCTGCACCTATGTAGAGCAGGGTGCTGCCGATCTCGGTATTGCCGGCCGTGATTCATTGCTGGAATATCGACCACATGTGTATGAGCCGTTGAATTTGAATATCGGCCGCTGCCGTCTGTGCGTATGCGGGCCGGAAGCGCTGGTGAATGCTGGTGCGCCGGAGCGGGGCAGCAGGATTCGTGTTGCAACCAAGTATGATCAGCTGGCAACGGAATATTTTTTATCACAGGGCGTACAAGCCGAGATTATTCATTTGTATGGTTCGATGGAACTGGCGCCATTGGTGGGTATGGCTGAGCGTATTGTTGATCTGGTCGAAACCGGCGGCACTTTGCGCGCCAATGGCTTGATTGAAGAGACGACACTGTGCGATATTTCCAGTCGTCTGATTGCCAATCCGGCCAGTTTCGCGACACGCAGAGAGCAAATTCAGGTGATTATTGAAGGGCTGCGTCAGGCTGTTGAAACGAACGCTTAGAGTAATTCTGTGTTTTCTGTAACGAGCAGGATTCACCAATGCTGCGGGCGCGTTGAGAGATTATAATTAATAGGGTGAAACATGAGTAAAATTCTTCGACTGGATTCACAAGAGTCTAAATTTTCCGAACATCTCGATGCGTTGCTGTCGCGCGAGGCAGATACTGGCGATGATGTGCAGGCTCTGGTGGCTGGCATTCTTGCCGATGTAAAAACGCGCGGCAATGCAGCCCTGTGTGAATATACCGAGCGTTTTGACGGATGGGCCTGTAGCGGCGACGCTATCGAAATTACGCCTGAGCGTATGCTGGATGCCTGGAACAATGTGTCGGATATGGATCGACAAGCGCTTCAGTTGGCAGCGGATCGCATCCGCGCTTATCACGAACACCAGAAACAGGAAGATTGGCAATATACCGATGAAATCGGCATGACGTTGGGGCAGCGTATTACGCCGCTGGATCGGGTCGGTTTGTATGTGCCCGGTGGCAAGGCTGCTTATCCGTCCTCCGTGTTGATGAACGCCGTACCCGCCAACGTGGCCGGGGTGGAAGAAATCGTCATGGTGGTGCCAACGCCGGGCGGTGAAATCAATGAGTTGGTTCTGGCTGCAGCGCACGTATCCGGTGTGCAGCGCGGCTTTGCCGTCGGTGGTGCGCAGGCGGTGGCGGCGCTGGCTTATGGCACTGAAACCATTCCGGCTGTCGATAAAATTGTCGGGCCGGGTAATAAGTTTGTGGCGGCTGCGAAGCGTCAGGTGTTCGGTACTTGCGGCATTGATATGATCGCCGGCCCGTCTGAAATCGTAGTGGTGGCGGATACCGGCAATCCGGCCTGGATTGCGGCGGATTTCCTGTCGCAGGCCGAGCATGATGAGGCGGCGCAAAGTATTCTGATTTCCACTGATAAACATTTACTGGCTCAGGTCGCAGATGCCATTGAAGCGCATCTGGCAGTATTGCCGCGCGCTGCGATTGCGCGTGCTTCAGTCGAAACACACGGTGCGCTCATTCATGTGCAGGACTGGGATGAGGCGGCGGAAGTGGTCAATATCATCGCCCCCGAGCACCTGGAACTGGCGCTGGAAAATCCGGATGCCATATTGCCGGCCATCAAGCATGCCGGGGCGATTTTTATCGGCCACTTTGTGCCGGAGGCGCTGGGCGATTATATCGCTGGCCCAAATCACGTCCTGCCGACCAATCGCACCGCACGATTCTCCAGCCCGCTTGGTGTGTATGATTTTCAGAAACGCAGCAGCCTGATTCGAGCCACCCGCGCAGCAGTCGAGAAGATTGGCCCTGCCGCCGCCCATCTGGCTCATCGTGAAGGGTTACAGGCCCATGCCCTGACTCTGGAACTGCGTTTGAAACAGCCACAGTGATACGCTCTGATATTAAGGCATTAGCCGCCTATCATGTGCCGGATAGCTCCGGCATGATGAAACTCGATGCCATGGAGAACCCATTCTCCCTGCCTGACGGGTTGCGCGACCCATGGCGTGATGTGCTGGCGAAAGTCGAGATCAATCGTTATCCGGACGCTGATATGGCGGAGCTGCGCGGGCAGATTGCCGCCCATGCCGGCGTCAATGCAGATCAGATTTTGCTGGGTAATGGCTCCGATGAAATTATTCAGATGATTCTGCTTGCCGTTTGCGCTGGCGCCTGCGTGGTGCCTGCGCCGACATTTGTGATGTATGATCTGATTTCGCACTGGTTAAAACGGCCGGTGGCTTCGGTTCCGCTGTCGGCTGATTTTCATCTGGATGCCGATCAATTCCTGCAGGTTTGCGCCCGTGAGAAGGCGGAAGTCGCATTTCTGGCTTGCCCGAATAATCCAACCGGTAATCTGTGGCCGGAAGCAACGATTCGCAAAATTGCTGAGGGCTTTGATGGGCTACTGGTAATCGATGAAGCCTACGGGCCATTTTCAGAGCGCACACATACCCACCTTCTTGCCAAAAATGTGATGGTCTTACGCACATTTTCCAAACTGGGCTGGGCCGGTTTGCGACTGGGTTATTTGATCGGTGAAGCCGAACAAATTGCACAGATGAATAAGGTGCGAATGCCCTATAATATTAATGCGCTGACCCAGGCATCCGCCTCATTCCTGCTGGATCATTTTGACGTATTCGAACAGCAGGCCGCCGAGATCAAGGAAGAACGCGAACGGGTCATGGCAGCACTATCGGCAATAAATGTAGTGACCGCTTTCCCATCACAAACCAATTTTATTCTGCTGCGCGTACCTGATGCCGATGCAGTGTTCGAGGCATTGAAGCGGCACGGCATTCTGGTCAAGAACATGAACAGCGCACGCGGCTTGCTTGCCAATTGCCTGCGTATCACGATTGGCAGCAAAGCGGAAAATGATGCAGTGCTAAAAGCACTGGGGGAGATTCTGATATGAGTCGCAAGGCAAACATTGAACGTAGCACCAAAGAGACATCCATCAAGCTGAGCCTTGATCTGGATGGCACAGGTCAGGCTGATCTGAATTCATCGATTCCGTTTCTCGATCACATGCTGGAGCAGATTGCCCGCCACGGCCTGGTTGATCTGAGCGTTGCTGCGACCGGCGACCGCGAGATTGATGATCACCACACAGTGGAAGATATCGGCATCTGCCTCGGCGAAGCGCTGCGTGAGGCCATTGGGGATAAGGCGGGCATTGTACGCTACGGCCATGCCTATGTTCCACTGGATGAAGCATTATCACGCGTTGTACTCGATTTTTCCGGTCGCCCCGGTCTGGAATATCATATTGATTTCCCCAAGGAAACGGTAGGCGGATTCGATATCGATCTGTTCAAGGAATTCTTCCAGGCAGTGAGCAATCACGGACACATCACGCTGCATATCGATGCTCTGCGCGGCGGCAATAATCACCACATCATCGAAACCGTATTCAAGGCATTCGGTCGCGCCTTGCGCATGGCGACCGCATCCGACCCGCGTCAAAGCGGGATTCCATCAACCAAGGGAGCGTTGTGAAGGCGTTAGATGTGAGGTGTAGGATGTTAGATGCATTTATTTCACGCCTTGCCTCTTCCATCTCACAGGCCTGACCATGATCGGACTCATCAACTATGGCATGGGGAACCTGCATTCGGTGGCCAAGGCTTTGGAGAAAGTCGGGGGTTCGGTTGAACTGGTCAGCGATGCCGAGAAATTAAACAGCTATGACCGCATCGTATTGCCCGGCGTCGGAGCGTTCCGTGATTGTATCGGCGCGCTCAAAGATACCGGTATGGATGCCGCGCTGAAAGATGTGTTGGCTTCCGGCACGCCGTTTCTCGGTATTTGTCTCGGCATGCAGATATTGATGGATGTATCGCATGAATTCGGTCGACATCCCGGACTGGGCCTGATTCCCGGCGCAGTCAAACCATTCCCCGAACAGCACTCGGAACGCGGTTTCAAGATTCCGCACATGGGCTGGAATGATGTGGTGCTGTCATCCGAAAAAACACCGCATCCGGTGCTGGAACCACTGGCTGGTCAACAAGTGTATTATGTGCATTCCTTCTGCTGCATGCCGGAAAACCCGGAGCACCTGCTTGGTGTCTGTTCCTATGGCGATTTCCCGTTTGCCGCAGCCATTGGCCGCGACAATATCGTAGCGGTTCAATTCCACCCCGAAAAATCACAGCGTGCAGGATTAGCGCTGCTGGAGGCATTTCTGCAATGGCATCCGTAAATACATTTGAACTGATTCCCGCGATTGATCTGAAAGGCGGCCATTGTGTCCGCCTCAAGCAGGGGCGCATGGATGATGCGACTGATTATGGCGATGATCCGGCAGCGATGGCTGCGCACTGGCAGTCGCTTGGTGCAACACGTTTGCACGTGGTTGATCTGGATGGCGCCTTTGCCGGCAAGCCGGCCAATCGAGAAGCCATTCGGGCCATTTGTGCTGAAATGAAGATTCCCGTCCAACTTGGCGGTGGATTGCGTGATTTGTCGATGATCGAAGGCACATTAAGTTTGGGTGTGGAGCGTGTGATTCTTGGTTCTATTGCGATTTCTGATCCCGGTATGGTGACTGAGGCTTGCCGTGCGTTCCCGGGTCAGATTTGTGTCGGTATTGATGCCAAAGCAGGCATGGTGGCTGTGCATGGTTGGGATGATGTGACCGATGTAACAGCAGTTGATCTGGCACACCAGTTTGAAGATGCCGGCGTGGCAGCAATTATCTATACGGATATTGCGCGGGATGGGATGCTGACCGGACCGAATATAGAAGAAACAGTGAATCTGGCACGTGCCATTTCTATTCCGGTCATCGTCTCCGGCGGCGTAGCGCGATTGGCCGATGTCAACGCCTGTGCTACCCATGCCATTACAGGTATCTGCGGCGCTATTACAGGCCGCGCTATCTATGAAGGTTCGCTCGATTTCGCAGCGGCCATGAGTGCATTAAAATAAATGTTATCAAAGCGAATTATCCCCTGCCTCGATGTGGCGCACGGACGCGTGGTCAAGGGCGTGCAATTTGTCGATATCATTGATGCCGGCGACCCGGTAGAGGCAGCCATCAAATATGATGAGCAAGGGGCAGATGAACTGACCTTTCTCGATATCCGCGCCAGCCATGAAAGCAGGGATACCCTCTATCATATGGTCACCGAAGTGGCCGAACATGTGTTTATGCCGCTTACTGTCGGCGGCGGCGTTAAGGCATTGGGCGATATCGAAAATCTGCTGCATGCCGGGGCGGACAAGGTGTCCATCAATACTGCGGCAATTATCACGCCGGAGCTGGTGAAAGATGCGGCAGAGCGTTTTGGCTCGTCTACGATTGTGGTCGCTGTTGATGCCAAGGCTGTCGATGATCACTGGGAATGCTTCACGCATGGCGGCAGGAAGCCAACAGGATTGAATGCGGTAGACTGGGCCAGACGTATGTCAGATTACGGGGCCGGAGAGATTCTGCTGACCAGCATGGATGCCGACGGTACCAAAGATGGATACGATATTCCGCTGACCCGCGCCGTATCCGATGCAGTCACGGCCAATGTGGTGGCATCCGGCGGTGTTGGTACGCTGGAGCATTTGGCCGCAGGTTTGACCGAAGGCAAAGCCGATGCCGTATTGGCCGCTTCGATTTTCCATTTCGGCACCTTCACCATCCATGAGGCCAAAGCTCATCTGGCTTCCAAAGGCATCCCGGTTCGCCTCTAATGCCCTCCGCCATTCACCATTCACCATTCACCATTCTCTCTTTCCCCCTCACCGTTCACTGCTCACACCACTAAATGGAATGGGCCCAACAATTCGTTGAACAATATGGCTATTGGGCCGTATTTATCTGGACGTTTATTGAAGGTGAAACTGTGTTTATCGCGGCTGCTGCTCTGGCTGCGGCAGGTATGATGGAGCCGTGGAAGGTGATTGTGGTTGCCGCCAGCGGCGCTTATGCCGGGCATCTTGTGTTTTTTACCATCGGTCGCTGGAAAGGGCTCGAGCTTATTGAAAGCGTTCCCTCGCTCAATCGCCATTATCCCAAAGCCAATGTTGTCCTGGATCGCTATGCCCACTGGTCGATATTCATATTCCAGTATCTTTATGGCACGCGTTTGGTGGCAGCGATTCTGTTCGGATGTTCGAGCATAGGCTTTGCCCGTTTCGCCTTGTTGCAAATCGTCAACTGTTTGATCTGGTCGCTGGTGATTTATTCGATCGGCCACCTGCTTGGTATGGCCGGCGCAGCGATTTTACATGCGTTCGGTATTTACGGACTGATTATAGCGCTGGCTATGCTTATTTTGTTTGGCGTCTGGGCTTATTTTCGCTATGGGCATCATCATGTGCGCAAGCATCTGGATCATCATGATCGCACGATGGAATCGTAACAATTAACATCTATTTCCTTTTATTCTTGGTTATCTTTGTGCTCTAAACCCTGCCAATGGTATTGTCACTTTTTCTTTAAAAATTTGTTTAAGAGTATCTTTCATGCGATAGGCTCTATCTTTAAAGGCGTCTTTTATCTGTTTCATAAATTCACCCCGCATCGTTAATGTGTATCCACTGATACCTTTATTCCTTGGGTTAGAAATGAGATCTAATATAGACTACACTTTAGACAATATTTATGTAGAATATTACCTTTAAACACAATATTTAAGAGTTGAGATCGTGCCTGTTTCACCTAGTGATCTAAAAAAATTACGTAAAAGATTTAACTACACGCAAGCTGATGCTGCAGAAACTGTTCGGGTAAGTCGTCGCACATGGATGAGTTGGGAGCTTGGGTTAGACACGGAAAACCATAGGGTAATGCCAGAAGGTCTCATTGAACTGTTTTGTATTAAACATCATATTGATTATAAAGTTGTTGACTCTAAAATACACATAGTGTATATTTGACTTAAGCCTGTGGAAACGGGTTTATTTTTAGATTCCAATGTACACTATGTGTATATGTTACCGCACGCAATTCTCTAATGGGAAA
>CAJXNE010000049.1 GCA_913056285.1 uncultured Zetaproteobacteria bacterium
CAGATCAATGGAGATACCGCGCGCCAGCCATGCGCCGAGCGACTGGCCGGCTGTACCGCTGGCCTTGATGGCGATGGTATCTTCCGGCAAGCCTTCATCGCCATAGCGTTTGGCAACTTCGCCGGACAGCATGGTGCCGAAACTGCGATCCACATTGCAGATCGGCGTTTCGATCACCACCGGCGTTTTTTCTTCCAGCGCCGGCGCGGCCTGCTCGATCAGTTTGTTATCGATCAGTTTATCCAGTCCGTGATTCTGCGATTCGCAGTGATGAACGGCCGACCCGTTCGGATCAATACGGTGGAAGATCGGAGAGAGGTCCAGCCCCTGCGATTTCCAGTGTTTAATCGCTTCATTGGTATCGAGCATATCGGAGCGACCAATCATTTCATCGAAGCTGCGGAAACCCAGTTCAGCCATGATTTCGCGCGTTTCTTCGGCGATATACATGAACAGATTGACCACATCTTCCGGCGTGCCGACAAATTTCTTGCGCAGCTCCGGATCCTGCGTGGCCACACCGACAGGGCAGGTATTGAGATGGCATTTGCGCATCATAATGCAGCCTTCGGCGATCAGAGCGATGGTGCCGAAAGCAACCTCATCTGCACCGAGCAGTGCTGCAATGACAACGTCACGGCCGGTTCTGATCTGGCCGTCGGTTTGCAGTGTCATGCGTCCGCGCAGGCGGTTGAGTACCAGCGTTTGCTGGGTTTCTGCTAATCCCAATTCCCACGGCGTACCGGCATGCTTGATCGAAGTCAGCGGGCTTGCACCCGTACCGCCATCGTGGCCGGCAATCACCACATGATCGGCATGTGCCTTGACCACGCCGGCAGCAATCGTGCCGACACCGATTTCGCTGACCAGTTTGACCGAAATATCGGCGCGCGGATTGGTGTTCTTGAGATCAAAAATAAGCTGGGCCAGATCCTCAATCGAATAAATATCATGGTGTGGCGGTGGTGAAATCAAACCCACGCCGGGCGTGGAGTGACGCACGCGACCAATGCGCTGATCGACTTTATGCCCCGGCAACTGGCCGCCTTCACCGGGCTTGGCACCCTGCGCCATCTTGATCTGAATCTGGTCGGAATTGGCCAGATATTCGGCGGTAACACCGAATCGACCCGAGGCCACCTGTTTAATGGCCGAGCGCATCGAATCGCCGTTTTCCATCGGCGTGAAACGTTCACGCTCTTCGCCGCCTTCGCCGGTGTTGGATTTGCCGCCCAGGCGGTTCATCGCAATGGCCAGCGTGGAGTGCGCTTCATGCGAAATCGAGCCGAAGCTCATGGCGCCGGTGGCGAAGCGTTTTACAATCGCCGTGGCCGGTTCGACTTCATCCAATGGCACAGATGCGCCACCCTTGAATTTGAACAGGCCACGCAACGTTTTCAGCTTGCCGGACTGGTTGTTAATGGCATCGGCATACTCTTTATACAGACCGTAATTGGATGTGCGCACCGCATGTTGTACTTTTGCGATGGTTTCCGGTGTCAGTGTATGTTCATCACCGCGCACCCGCCATGCATATTCGCCTCCGACATCCAGAGCCTTCTTGTAAATCATGACGCCACGGAATGCATCGATATGGCGTTGTGTAGCCTCCTGGGATATTTCGGCCATGCCTGCGCCTTCAATCTGGGTTGGCGTGCCGGTAAAATATTTGGCGACAAATTTGCTCGAGAGACCGATAGCTTCGAAGATCTGGGCGCCGCAGTAGGATTGGAAAGTGGAAATGCCCATCTTGGACATCACCTTGAACAAGCCTTTGCCGACCGCCTTGATATAACGGGTTTCGATCTCTTTGTCGCTCAGTTCATCCGGCAATTGACCCTGGCGTTTCATGTCACTGAGGGTTTCAAATGCCAAATATGGATTGATTGCTTCTGCGCCGAAACCGGCCAGACAGGCAAAATGGTGTACTTCGCGGGCAGAGCCGGTTTCAACAACCAGGCCGGTTTCCGTGCGCAGGCCGGCACGGATCAGATGGTGGTGAACGGCGGATGTGGCCAATAGAGCCGGAATCGCGATATTCTGTGGGTTCATGCCACGATCCGACAGAATGATAATATTATAATGATCGCGCACCGCCTGCTCAGCCTTGTGGCAGAGCTCGGTCAGCGCCGTTTTCATGCCCGCAGCTCCCAGATCAACAGCATAGCAGGAGGAGAGGGTAATGGTGCGGAAACGATTGTCGGTGTATTGATCGATATGGCGAATCTTTTCGACATCGACATTGGACAGAATCGGCTGATGTACTTCCAGACGCAATTGTAACTCGGCTTCATCCAGCCCCAGCAGGTTCGGATTGGGGCCAATGATGGAGGTCAGGCTCATCACCATTTCTTCACGAATCGGATCAATCGGCGGATTGGTCACTTGCGCGAACAACTGACGGAAATAGTTGTATATCGGTTTGGCGCGGTTGGAGAGCACAGTCAGCGGGCTGTCGTTGCCCATCGAGCCGGTTCCCTCCTGACCGGAAATGGCCATCGGCGTCATCAGGAATTTAATATCTTCCTGGGTATAACCGAAAGACTGTTGACGATGTAGCAGGGTGTCGTGATCGGGTGCCTGCGGTGCGACTTCTTCAGGCAGGTCTTCGATCTGAATCTGGGTTTTAGCCAGCCATTCCTTATACGGCTTGCTGGTGGAGAGTTGCTGCTTGATTTCAGCATCATCGATGATGCGTCCTGCTTCCAGATCGATCAGTAGCATTTTGCCGGGCTGTAAACGCCATTTCTTGATGATTTTCTCTTCAAGGATATCCAGCACGCCCATTTCGGATGCGCCAAGCACGAGTCCATCATCGGTGACCAGATAACGCGCAGGACGCAGACCATTACGATCAAGCGTGGCGCCAATCTGACGGCCGTCAGTAAATGCTACTGCAGCCGGACCATCCCATGGTTCCATCAAAGCAGCATGATATTCGTAGAATGCGCGACGCTCTTCGTCCATCTGTTTGTTGCCAGACCATGCTTCCGGAATCATCAGCATGGCGGCATGCGCCAGCGAATAACCCCCGGCGACAAGCAGTTCCAGCGCATTGTCGAAGCAGGCGGTATCGCTTTGTCCCTCGAAGCTGATCGGCCATAGCTTGGCCAGATCATCACCCAATAATTCAGATTGCATCGAATGGCGGCGCGCGTTCATCCAGTTGATATTGCCGCGCACGGTATTGATTTCACCATTGTGCGCCATCATGCGGAATGGGTGAGCCAGTTCCCACGATGGGAAGGTGTTGGTAGAGAAACGCTGATGTACCAGCGCCAGCGCTGATTTCATGCGCGCATCGCCCAGGTCTTCATAGAATGCTGCAACCTGATGGGAGAGGAACATGCCTTTATACACAATCGTGCGGCTGGAGAGCGAGGCGGTATAGAATTTGGCGGCATCGTCAAAGCCCATAGCGGTGACGCGATGCGTCGCCACTTTGCGAATGACAAATAACTTACGTTCAAAATGATCCTGATCGGTACAATTCTCACCGCAACCGATAAAGAGCTGGCGGATCACCGGTTCGCAATGGGTAACACTTTCCGGCAGGTCGGCGCGGACGGCATCGACCGGTACATCGCGCCAGCCCAGCAGAGTTTGTCCTTCTTCTGCAATGACCTGTTCATATGTGTCCTGACATGTTTGACGATGTTCCTTATTTTGTGGAAAGAACACCATGCCAACGCCGTATGCACCGGCATCGGGCAGGGCGATATCGAGATCGGCTGTGACGGACTGAAAGAAATCATGCGGAATCTGTAACAGAATACCTGCGCCATCACCTTCACGCGGGTCAGCACCGGAGGCGCCCCGATGCGTCAATCTATTTAGAATTTCCAGGCCTTTCTCAACAATATCATGGCTCTGATGATTATTGATATTGGCGACAAAACCGACGCCACAGGCGTCATGCTCATTGCGTGGGTCGTATAAACCCTGCTTTGCAGGCTTACGGTTCACAATTGTTTGCGAATCAGTCATGTTAGCTATCCTCACTGGAGGAAAAGATTATCAGTAGCAGCCGTCTGAATAAAACCGTGGCTCAATGCAAAAGAACAATATCTGACAATGTGTTTTCCAAAAAAATCTCGCTCTCACGGAGCAAAAAGGAGGCGCAGACTAGCGAAAAAAGAGAGAATTCTCCAGTCTCACGAAGCAGGCTCAATCAACATGACGTTTTTTCTGTATTTCTTTGAGGGCTGCCTTTGAAAGGCTTCATGAAATCAATGTTCTGAATACCGACGTATGTCGCGTTACAACTACCCAACGATTGAATAGTAAAACGGTAAAATCTTCTATTTTGTTATTCAAAGAGGTGAAGGGTGCGATGCGTTCAGGGCTTCATTTGCCTGGCCATGATGGACAGGCCAAGCTTTCGCGGGATCACTTTCTGCATGGCATAAAGCAGTTTATGTCGCCAGCCGGGCACACAGTAACCGCCACCGTTTTCCAGGGTGCGCAGGCAGGCATGAATGATGACCTGGATTGGTGCACGGAAAAAACTGCCGGTGCCGGAAGGCATGCCGGACACTACACGAAAACCGGTTGGCGACGGGCCGGGGGCCAGCGTGACGATACGAATACGTCCGTTTAACTCGGTTCTTAGTGCTTCGCTCCAGTAGGTGAGCCCGGCCTTGGCGGCGGCATAGGTGCTCATATAGGGCAGGGGATATTCGCCGGCCAGTGAAGAAACATTGATGACAAAACCGTCGTTTTTAAGCAGGCCGGGTAGCAGCGCATGGGTTAAAGCAATCGGAGCCTTGAGATCGGTTTTGATGACATCAATTTGAGGTACGATGCCGGTCTGCTCAAATGTGCCCCAAATGCCGAAGCCTGCGTTGTTGATCAACCCAACCAGAGGTTCATGTTCGATGGCTGCAATCAGTTCGGATAAACCATGTTTGGCATTTAAATCTGCCAATATGATGGCATGCCTGTCCGGGTGTTTCAGTGCATCCAGTGTCATTTGCAAGCGAGCCTTATCGCGACCATGCAGGATTAGCCGGTAGCCGGATGGCTCCATCTGTTTGGCGAATTCAATACCGAAACCGCCGGATGCGCCGGTGATCAACACGCTTTTTCTTGACTGTTCAGGCATGGCTGATGGGTATCATGCACCGTTTTCTGGCTTCAAAGCTGGCGATTTCATGTGTGTGAAAGTTCGATAATTCAGTAAGACAATCATCCATGCCATGCCCCACCTCGACAGGGGAATGCGCATCCGAGCCAAATGAAAATGGAATACCCAGCGTTGCAGCTCTGCCGACGATGCGATTGTGCGGATAGATTTCTGCCACTGGCTTGCGCAGACCAGCTGATGATATTTCCAGCGCCGCACCGGATTGTAATACAGCCTGCAGCATGGCTTCTTCAGCCTGGTGCACGGCCTGACTGCCTTTGGGGGCGCGATGACCGAATTTTTTAATCAGATCGGGATGCCCGATAATGTCGAACATAGCTGTTTTTGCCGAGGCGGCGACCAGATCAAAATAGGCCGTATACGCATCTTCGATGTTCCACGTATCCCAGATCTGGATGCAATCCGGGTTATCAAATCCCCAGTCGCCGATATAATGCACTGAACCGATCACATAATCCCAATCGTGCGCGGCAATCATATCTTCCACATAGCCTTGTGTACCGGGGTGGAAATCCGCCTCCAGACCGATGCGAATGGTCAATCGATCTGAAAAAATTTCACGGGCTTGTTTGATTTCCTGCAAATATCCGTTTAATTCGGAGCGGTGCATGCGCCATGCTTTATCAAAATCGCCAGGCATGGGCGAGTGATCGGACATGCCGATTTCGCTCAGACCGGCATCGACTGCCGCCTGCGCATACTCGATCACCGTGCCGGTGGCATGGTTGCAGCGCGGCGTATGCATATGGTAATCGGGAACCGGTTTGAAATGCATGGGCTTTCTAACTGTTCTTGTTGCGGGATGCTTTCTCATCGTGGCCGGAAACACCGAAGCGGCGAGCCAGTTCACCCAGTACATCATCAGAAGATAAGCCTTTCTGAGCCAGCATCACCATGGAATGGAACCACAGGTCGGCGGTTTCATAGATAATCTGTTCGCGGTCATCATTCTTGGCGGCAATGATGGTTTCCACAGCTTCTTCGCCAATCTTTTCCAGCATTTTATCCGGTTTGGCATACAGGGCGGCCACATAGGAAGCATCGGGAGATTCGGATTTACGTGCTTCGAGCACGGCGGTCAGTTCGTCCAGAATATTATTTTTATTCATGTCATTGGTTCCTCAATGGTAACCCATGCATCATCCTGCTGTTGTTTGTAAAAACAGGATTCGCGGTTGGTATGGCAGGCCGGGCCGGTCTGTTTGATTTTCATAAGAACGGTATCGCCATCGCAGTCGAGGTAGATCTCAGTCACTTGCTGCACATGGCCGGATGATTCACCTTTTTTCCACTGCTGCTGGCGTGAACGGGAATAATAATGGGCGAAACCAGTGGCTATAGTCTGCCGGAATGCTTCTTCATTCATCCAGGCCATCATCAATACGCGGCCGGATTCGGCATCCTGAGCGATAGCAGGCACCAGACCGGCATCATTGAATTTGATTGCATGCAACAGACTCATATCATGAACCCGTTGTCCTTTCTTTGTCCCCCAAAGAAAGAACGAAAGAAAAGGGCTAGCGGGTAGAGATGAATTCCCTTGCTGCAATGTTCAAAATAGGTGCGGAATAAAACACGAATTCCGCACAGTTTCCATTTTGAATATTGCAGCAAGGCATCTCTACAAGCGAGGGTCAACCAGCTACCTGTCGCATTCTCTGTAATGGAGCTCATGCTACAGCTGTGCCAGCGCACGGGCGGCAGCGGCAATGGTGTTGTCGATATCAGCATCGCTGTGGGCGGCGGACATAAATGCCGCTTCGTATTGTGATGGCGCCAGATACACGCCTTCATCCAGCATGGCATTGAAATAACGACCAAAAAATTCCAGATCGCAATGGCTACTGACATCCGTGCAGCTACTGACAGCATCCAGTTCAGTGAAGAAAATGGTAAACATGGCACCGACCTGATTGGCGACAGCAGGCACGCCGGCTGTTTTACAACCGGCCAGTAGTCCTTGCACGAGTTTGGTGGTTTTGCGTTCCAGTTCATCGTAGAAACCCGGTTCGCGTAAACGTGTCAGTGTTTCCAGCCCGGCGCGCATGGCCAGTGGGTTGCCGGATAAAGTGCCAGCCTGATAAACCGGGCCATCGGGCGAAATCTGGCGCATGATTTCTTCACGACCACCATAAGCGCCGACGGGTAAACCGCCGCCGATGACCTTACCAAGGCAAGTGAGATCGGGCATGATGCCGAAACGCTCCTGCGCGCCGCCGAGGCCAACCCGGAAACCGCACATCACTTCGTCAAAAATCAGTAGCGCGCCTTCGGTATCGCAGATATCACGCAGGGCTTGCAGGAAACCGTTGTCGTTAAGTAACATTACACCGGTATTGCCCGGTACCGGTTCCACAATAATGCAGGCAATTTCCCCCGGATTTTCGGCGAATAGCTTTTTGATGGCTTCGATATCGTTGAACGGGGCTGTCAGTGTCAGCTTGGCATAATCCGCCGGTACGCCGGCGGAATCGGGCTCGCCGAACGTGGCCGCACCGCTGCCCGCCTTGACCAGAAAGCCGTCGGCATGACCATGGTAGCCGCCGTCGAATTTGATGAATTTATCGCGACCGGTAAAACCGCGCGCCAGCCGCAATGCGCTCATGGTGGCTTCGGAACCGGAATTGACGAAGCGAACCACGTCAATTGAAGGCACCAGGTCGACGACAAGCTGTGCCAGATCGATTTCCAATTCGCATGGCGCGCCGAAACTCATGCCAGACTCGGCAGTTTGCTGTACGCCCTTGACGACATCGGGATGGGCATGACCGAGAATCATCGGCCCCCAGGAGCCGACATAATCGATATACTGATTGCCATCGACATCCCATACATAAGCCCCGGATGCGTGATCAAAAAAGCGCGGTGTACCACCCACCGATTTAAAGGCGCGCACCGGCGAATTGACGCCTCCCGGCAGTAATTTGCGGGCTTGATCAAAATCATTTTGTGAACGGGTAATCTCTGTCATGAACTATCCTTGTATTTAAAAAGTGCCGCGACGTTAGGAAGCGGATCGGTATGTGTCAATTTTCGGCTACATACGCCGCTATACTGGTTGATGTGAACAGGCCCTGGCGTTTTTCTACTTTGGCACCACGCACGGCCAGTTGATCGGGTTTCACTTTTTTGGCTGCGCACGTTTTTCTGCCGTCTGCTTAGCGGCCAGTTCAGCAGCTTTCACTTTCTCAGCGGAGCGTTTCGCTGTTGCCTGTTCTTTAGCCAGCAGTTTGGCTTTGGCTTTCTCTACAGCTTCACGTTGGATGGATGCCTTTACAGTCTTTGCTTTTTGAACCGTTGCCGGAGACTGCCGTGTTTCTATCGGGCTTACTGAAGGCGAATCAGGTAATTCCGCTTGTTTGGCTGCGGTTTCCGGAATACTTTGTTTCTGACTGGAAGCCGCTTGTTCCTGAGTGGAAGCAATTTGTTCGGGCTGTTCCTGAACTCCGCCAACCAACCAGTATATGCCACCGGCAATAGCCAGCACAATGAAACCGGCGATTATTATATGGCGACTTCCACTGCGTGACTGCGGTGCTTGATCATCAGTCATGTCGGGGTGAACCGGAGCCTTTTCTGCCAATGCGACATGGTTCATCTCATCCGGAAACTGGTCAATGCCATCCGGATCGGGTGTTTGATTATCCGGCATGGTCTGCTGTTGGTTTAGCTGTGGGCTTGCCTGTTCAGCGTGGCCGGTATCGGATAAATCGCTTTCTTGCAGGAAAATCTTATTGGCAGCGTCTAAATCAGATGAATCATCTGTGGTTTTATTCCCGGAAGCAATCGCTTCTCCGACATTTTCTGGCATAACCGTTTCCACCGCAGGTTCGGCAGGCTCATCGGAGGGCATATCAAATGCACGCATATCGGCGGTGGATAGAAATTCAGATGTATCCTGAAGAACCGGGTCAGCTGGCGAAGTCAGTTCATTGGCTTGCACATTTTCCTGCTTGTCCGGCAATTCAGCACCCGCAAGCAGGGCATCAAACTCATCCTGAAGCTGGTCGAATAAATCCGGGTCATTGGATGGCTTGTTCTGTGAGTTGCTTTTGCCATTTGCATCATGCGCTGCCATAAGAGTCCCCTTTTTTTCGTCAAGCATGTGTTTGTTGCGTCGCCACACTAATTGTCGAGCAATTGTCGAGCCACTCAGACTTCTGCAGGTAGCTCTGTAGATTCAATATGTTGGGCTTTCCTGTCAACTATCCGCATTTTTAACATGAAAAAACAACGCGTTTGCATGGTTGTTTGTACGCCGTGATACTGTTTCATACTACGGGGTGGAAATATCCATGCATATCAAACGGTACTTCATTACTGGCTCAGTGGCGGGATTTGCTAATCCATGCCGATTTCAACCCCAGCTTTTTGACCAATATCAGGCGCTGTTTTTCAGCTTCCGGCTGGCTGGGAAACCCTGGTATCCGAACACGGTACCAAGCTTTCCCCTTGATTTTGACAGCCAGGATATCAGCGTGAATATCGCGCCCGGTCAGTTTGGCCAGATAAGTCTTGGCATCACCCGCTACATTGAATGACTCCAGATTGATGATCCAGCCGCCAGCGTGAGATGAGGTCGGTATTTGCTTGGAGGTGTCATGGTTTGTGCCGGATTGCATTGATGACTGCTGGCTTGACGCGGTTTGGGATGCATGGGCAATGCTTCGGGGAGGGTGGGTACTGGTACCTGAGCCTGATTTGTCGATGGGAATATATTTAACTACTCTGGACACTTTTTTAATCACGACCTGTCGTAAATCTTTGGCAGGCAGCCTATCCGAAACGGCATCTTGTGAGTCGGAATGATTAAAGGCCCAGAAATATCCTGCAACCGCAGCCATAAGTATGGCAACGGCTAGACCAATCAACATAATCATACGGGCAGGGATTCCGGGTGTTTCTTCACTGGCTTGGGAAAGATTGCCAGATAGCTCATTAGCGTTAGCCCGTATTGCCTCGTCTGGTCCATCAGCAAGCAAGCTTTGTCCGGCAGGGGATGGAGGGTTATCGGTTGTCTCCTGGGTAGAAAAAACATCCGCTTCCTGATGTGCGGTTGATACGTGTTCGCTGGAAACAGATGCGGAATCAGTGATAAGATATTGTTTATCATTAGCATCCAGGTCAGCATCGGAAGGTTCAGTCAGGGGCAGGGGGTCTTTGCCTGATGGCTCTGTTTCTGCAGTCTTCTCTTCAGTTCGTTCCGCGGTGTATTCCACAAGGGGTTCTGCATCTGGAAGGCGATCTGATGGTTGATCGGCTGGGATCAGGTCGCCCCAATCTTTATTGGGATTTGCTGGTATTTCAGGTGGAGACATGTCTGGTTCGGAATCTGAAACCAGAGCATCGAATTCTTTCTGCAGCTGGTCAAATATATCCGCCTTGTCTGACGATTGAATATTGTCATTCCTGTCGTTGCCCGTCTGTGGTTGTTTGCTATCGACTGATTGTTGATCTGCCATGATAGAACTCCCTTTCCCGAACCTGCCCTATTGTAGACAATATTTTCATGCAGCGCGAATTCACATCATTTAACCCGGACTATTCATGAATACTGCTGCGCCCTCACTTGTTCCTTTGCCCGCAACGCATCCTTCGCGCCCCAGGGCACTTTCTCTGCGCAAGCGCATTCACCTTGTCAGTCGCTCGTATGCATTGCTACGAGTCTCTTCCTCAGAATCCATTGCAAGCAAAGGCCCGGCGTAATCATCACAGCGATTCATAAATAGTCCGGGCTAAAGGTCATGGATGATGAATATATAATGGCCACAACCGACATGATTACTCCTCGAAAAGAACGCCTCGCATGCGGTCCAGTTCTTCGAGTACCCGGCCACTGCCCAGTACCACGCAATCAAGCGGATTCTCGGCCACAGCAACAGGCAAACCGGTTTCCTCTCGCAGCAATTGATCCAGCCCGACCAGTAATGCACCGCCGCCAGTCAGAATAATGCCTTTATCGACGATATCCGCTGCCAGCTCAGGTGGAGTGCGTTCCAGACATACTTTAACACCTTCGATAATCGCATTCACCGATTCGGTTAATGCTTCGAGAATTTCAGAATCATCCAGTAGTAGGTTTTTCGGAACGCCATTGATCAGGTCGCGACCTTTGACTTCCATTTCGCGTCTGTTTTCCTGCGGGAAAGCGCTACCCAGTTGCATTTTTATTTTTTCAGCTGTCGGCGCACCAACCAGCAGGCTGTATTTGCGGCGCAAATGATTGATGATGGATTCATCCATTTTGTCGCCGCCAACGCGTACCGAACGGGAATACACAATGCCGCCATAGGAAATCACGGCGATTTCACTGGTGCCGCCGCCGATATCCACCACCATCGAACCGGATGCTTCCGTAACCGGTAAGTCAGCGCCGATTGCTGCCGCCATC
>CAJXNE010000050.1 GCA_913056285.1 uncultured Zetaproteobacteria bacterium
CCAGCCATGCAGGGTCGCATAATCCAGTTCGTATAAATCAGCGATATCGGCGATTAATTTCTCATCTACCAGTTGGGCAATGAGCTTATCACCCATACCCTCGATATCCATTGCGCCGCGCGAGACAAAATGGCGCAGTCGTTCTTTCAACTGTGCAGAGCAGGACAGGCCACCGCTGCAACGTAACGCAACCTCGCCGTCAAGTCGGAACACCGATGCACCGCAAACCGGGCAGCTGCCAGGCGGCTCGGGCATGCCGGCTTGCGGGTCTACATCCACTGCTTTCACAACTTCAGGAATCACATCGCCAGCACGGCGTACAATCACCCGGGCTCCGGCATAGATCTGTTTCCGCCTTAATTCATCCATATTATGCAATGTAGCGCGGGATACGATGACACCGCCAACAGCGACCGGCTGCATATCAGCAACAGGTGTAATCACGCCTGTTCGTCCGACTTGCCAGATGATTTGTTTGACTGTTGTCATGACTTCTTCTGCCGGGAACTTGTGCGCAATCGCCCAACGCGGCGAGCGCGCCACAGCACCCATACGATCCTGCAAGGCAAAATCATCGAGTTTATAAACGACGCCATCTATTTCATAGGGCATGCCGGGGCGCTGTTGCTGAAGTTGCTGATACTGTCGCAACAGTGAATCAACATCATTCACGATCGCCGTTTGTTGCACGGCAAAACCCAGCGTTTGCAGTCCGGCTAGTAAAGCAGATTGGCTCTCTGCCAGTTCGCGACCACCCAGGCCTGCGCCATAAGCGAAAAAATTCAGACCGCGTCTGGCTGTGACCTTTGCATCGAGTTGGCGCAATGAACCGGCTGCAGCATTGCGCGGATTGGCGAACGGGGGTGAGCCTTCAGCATCCTGTCGCGCATTGAGTTCAGCAAAAGCAGCTTTGGACATATAGACTTCACCGCGCACTTCCAGCACATCAGGTAGATCTCCGTCAGTGCAGTGTAGTTGCCACGGAATATCGGCAATCGTTCGGATATTATCGGTGACATCTTCGCCGGTTTTGCCATCGCCGCGTGTGGCGGCAACCACCAACTGGCCATGCTCATAGCGCAGGTTGACCGCTAAACCGTCTATTTTCGGCTCGATAATAAAGTTGAGTTGGTCTTCTCCGAGCGCATCGCGAATGCGCGTTGTGAATGCTTCGACCTCGGTTGCATCAAAGGCGTTGGCCAGTGATAACAGCGCTTCGCCATGTTGGCGGGCGGTAAAAGTGTGAGAGGGTAGTGCACCAACGGTTTGCGTCGGTGAGTCAGCCGGAACCGGTTCACCCAGTGCCGTTTCCAGCGCTTCAAGTTGACGCAACAGGCGATCATATTCGGCATCCGGGATCTGTGGCGCATCGAGTGTGTAATAGCGATAATTATGTTCTTTGAGTTCGATGCGTAGCGCTTCGATGCGCTGTTTCAACGCGGTGTATGTATTATCCCTGTTCAGCTTTGTCGTCTCCACGTTTTACCCCGTCTGTTGCTCTGGCCGCTTCACCCAGCATGCCATCAATAGTACGGAGAATCGGCTCGGACATCCAGTCCACTGCACCGATCAGATGCCGAATTACTTTGCCATCGCGGCCGATGAGAAAGGACTCGGGATAACGGAACACGCCATACTGTCGCGATACTGCGCTGTCTGCATCGTGCAACACCTGAAATGGCATCCTGTATTCCTGCATAAAACTGACCAGATCATCGCGGCGCTGATCGACCGATACGGCGACAATGTTCAGGCCACGCGGTGCGTATTTGTCATACAAGCGGGCCATAGACGGGATTTCCCTGCGGCACGGCGGACACCATGTTGCCCAGAAATTGAGCAGTAATACTTCGCCTTTGGGAAGCGATTGCATGGCGCCCTGTACATCGGGGAGCGTAAATTCCGTGAGATAATCACCCTGTTGTACCGAAGCCGGAGCTTCGGGCAAGGCAAGCCATATCAGGCTGCCGATGCCGGCAAAGATGCATAACACCAGTCCCCAGCGAATCGCCATACTGCGCCCCTGATTCATACCGCCACGCCTGTATTCAGCGTTGCCAGCGCATGGCGCAATGCATCTGCTTCCACGCTGTGTCTGAATAACTCCTGACCATCTGCCAGCAGGATCGGCACATCCATGCCATAGCGAACCAGTAATGCCTTATCGCGATCCACATTCACCGTTTCCCATGAACACAGACCCTGTTCAGCCGCCGCCGTAAGCACTACCTTGGCGTTTTCGCACAGGCAGCAATTACGGCGACTCATCAACTGAATATGAGGCAGACTCATTGGGCGTGCGTTAATCGTCCGCTTTCTGCTTTTTAGGCAATTTCACCAGTGCAAACACCTGATCGCCGCGTCTGTCCAACATCACGCGCAACACCTGACCGGGGTTGAATGTTTTCGCCAGCGTTGAAAATTCGCGAACATTGTCCACATCCTTGCCATTGATGCGGTAAATCACATCACCGCGCTGGATGCCGCCGCGCGCTGCCGGCATGCCGCGTTGCACCTGTGTTACGACCACGCCATGTTTGACTCGCGTCTGTAGTCTGGCGGCCAGATCAGAACTCAGGTTATCCACCACCATGCCAAGACGCACTTTGGCGTTGTTGTGATATGGTTTTCCATTAGCCGCAGTTTCTTCATCCTGCATGGCTTCCACTTTGACGGTAATGGTTTTGTGGTGGCCATTGCGAATCACGCCGACTTTGACACGGTCACCCGGTGTATGCCGGGCCACGCGCAGCGGCAGATCATGAGCTTTATGCACGGCCTTGCCGTCAAACGAAACAATCACGTCACCCGGTAAAATGCCGGCCTTGTCGGCGGCTGAGCCAGCAACCACCTGCGGTACCAGTGCGCCTTCGCGGTTTTTCAGGCCGAGCGCCTGCATGGTTTCCTTGTCGACATCGGTGATGTGCACGCCGAGCTGGGCGCGTGTTACATGGCCTTTTTCGCGTAATTCATCGAGCTCCGATTTGGCCAGATTGATTGGAATCGCAAAGCCGATACCGTTATTGCCGCCGCTGCTTGAATAAATGGCGGTATTAATACCCACCACTTCGCCCTGCTTGTTAAACAGCGGGCCGCCGGAGTTGCCCGGGTTGATGGCTGCGTCGGTTTGAATGAAATCATCGTAGGGGCCAGAGCCGATCACGCGCCCCTTGGCAGATACGATGCCCGCAGTCACGGTTTGTTCCAGGCCAAACGGATTACCAATGGCAACGACCCAGTCGCCCACGCGCAGCTTGTTGGAGTTGCCCAGCGTGACGGCTTTCAGGTGCTTTGCTTTAAACTTAATCAGGGCGACGTCCAGTTTGGGGTCGGTGCCGATTATTTTGGCTTCATGTTCGGTGCCATCGCGCATTTTTACGATCACTTCGTCAGCACCTTCCACGACATGGTTGTTGGTAACCACATAACCATCTGCCGACAGGATGAAACCGGTACCAAGAGCATGCCGTTCCTGCGGCTGCTGACGCGGCATATTGCGCAAAAAATCATGAAAGAAATCATCAAAAGGCGTGCCGCCACGCGGCGAACCGAATCCGGGCGGCAATCCCCGTTGAGCCAGCTTTGCATGTTTGGTGGTGCTGATATTCACCACGGAATTGGCCTGAGCCTCAGCCAAATCGGCGAAACTGTCGGGCATCGCCTGTGCATGCGATACCCACATGACGGCTAAAAATACTACGGGAAATAAGCGTTTTATTTTGTTCAATATCAACTCCTTGGGTGATTTGCAGACCGATTTGTAAGGCTATCGGATGAAAAAAAGATGAAAATTCAATGTCAGCGTGATGAAGCAGCCAAGCTTGTCGATGTAAATTCCACTTGTTTTCCGAGCAGGCGAACCATGCGCACATCCAGCCCTGAGGCATCGTTATGGTCCGACTTTGTTTTGTACCAGAAATAATAGGCGAGCACCGCAGCCATACCGCCAAGCGCAGCTACGGCCTCCACGGCTGGCCAGCCCAGATGCAGGGCCAGACTGCGGGTTGCCAGTCCGGCAATCACAAAGGCAAGCATGGGCATGGCATACAAATGGAAAGCGATACGCAATACGGCACTATCCGGCACTTCCAGCAACACGACATCTCCGATTTTTGCACCGATTTTATTATGCACGCGTAGTTCAATGATACGCTCGACCCATGAACCCATCGTCGCGCATGATGTTTTACCGGCGCAATCGCCACAGGCGCTGGCGCGGCGGCCGCTGACGATGGCGTCGTTGCCCTCCACTGCGATCACTGTGACCTGCTGTTTCATACATGCTCCTGTATTTGGTGTCTGAAAAATCAATATGTCAAAACGAGTCGGATTCAAAAGCCGTAGCTTACAGCATTACTGCCCCGGTTCACCAGTTTCAGGCACAAGCAGGAGCAGAGTTGAACGCTTACGCGGCAGATTTATCCATGCCAATCAGCTGAAACAGTTCCAGCCGCGAAGATGGGTTTTTCATAAAAGCGCCGGTCAGCTTGGATGTGGTTGTCCACGAATTGGCTTTGTGGATGCCCCGGTGGCACATGCAGAAATGCTGGCACTGGATGATCACAGCAACGCCTTTCGGATTAAGCACCTCATCAATGGCATTGGCGATCTGCATGGTCAGCTTTTCCTGTACCTGCAAGCGCTTGGCATAGCCTTCGACGACGCGCGCCAGCTTGGATAAGCCCACCACACGATCTCGTGGAATGTAGGCGACATGCGCCTTGCCGACAAACGGCACCATATGATGCTCGCAGTGGCTGTGCACATCGATATCCGATACCAGCACGACTTCGTCATAACCGCACACCTCTTCAAATGTTTTGAGCAGATGTTGGCGCGGATCTTCCCGGTAACCGGAGAAATGCTCATGCATGGCGGAGAGCACGCGAGCAGGGGTTTCCAGCAAGCCTTCTCGATTGATATCTTCACCCATATATTCGAGCAGGCCGCGCACATGCGCCATGCCTGCGATGTTTTTCGGATCATTCGGATCAAAATCTTCAGTCACGCTATCACTTCCTTTTGATAATTGGCGCTGAACCATAGCGTAAATTTTTTATCGTAACACCTTGTAGTCGTGTTGGTATGTCTCAAAGCCCGTACTTACTGTTGACCTGCTATGTAGTGAATTGCCCAAACCCAGGCCGGAATCTGGCTATTTTGCTTATCAGGCATAAAATTCCATCATGAGCTTTCGGCGTGCGTCACTTTTATTCCTGTTCATTTTGTTATTGTTTGCATCGCTTGCATGGTTGGCTGCGCCTTTATGGCTGTCGAAAGGAGCGGAACACATATTAGCCCGCCAGCTTTGTAGCGACGTTGTCGTTGATGTTGACGAAGTCGGCTGGAATAAAAGCCATATCAAGCGGCTGTATTGTAAAGATCAAAAAAACACATTCGAGGTTGATCTCTCGGATGCAGCGTTAAGCTACACTATGTCAGAGTTGATAGAGCAGCGGATTGAACACCTGAGGCTGGAGTCTGTTGTGATTCAGCTGCGGCCTTCTTCAGCCTCGAAATCCGATGTCGCTCCGATACTGACGACGCCAGCACTGTTGCTGGAGGCACTTCCCATCTCAAGTTTTCATATTCGCCATATTGATTTACAGCGCCAGAATTCAGAAGGGTCTGTGCAACAGGAACTAAAGGGGCACGCGGAGTATTCTGATCAGGGGCTACTGCTGATGTTGAGTGAGGATGCTTACCTGAAGGGCTTGCAGCTTAAGCTGGAGGCGGATAAGAAGAATGGCGTCAGTGCGGAGCTGTACCGGGGCAAAGCATCTATTCTTAAAATGGAATCAACGGTGCATAAAACAGATAATGGGCTCTCCATTGACGGGACTACAAATATTGAATTGGCGCTACTCGCACCGGTACTCAAGCCCTGGATGAATATGCCGGGGTGGCATTGGGCAGGTAACATCCGTGGTTCATGGCGCGTTTCTTTTCCGGCTAAGCGAAATAAACCCTTGCTACAACAATTGGATATGAGCGCAGCGCTTAAGTTGGATGTTGCTGTGAACAGGCCGGATTCAGGAGTGGGTCGCGGCAAGGCGCGTCTCAAACTGAAACTCAAACAAGGGATTGGCACCTGGGAGATTGATAAAGGATCACAGATCAAGTTCGGAGCAAAGGAAAAAATGAGTGTTCATGTGTCGGGCCTTTCAGGCACGTTCGCCCGAAGCGAAACAGGCTGGAGAGGGTCGGTCGCAGCGCATAGTGAGTTGCAGTTCAAAAACATGGTCATCGACAATATGCGCATGTCACATGTTCATATCAGAACCGGCACGCCTGTAGAAATTGTAGCTAGCCCGAAAGGAGGCCTGAAGCTTGTCAAAACAGCAGCCGTTACGGCGACTTTTCCTACCCTGCAATGGCAGGGGAATAGCCTGTCCAGTCGGCATCTGAAGCTGACCATGTTGCCGGGCAGTATTCTCTCACCGACAGGGCGTTTCGCCGTAAGGGGAATCGGCTTCACATCCGCAACACTGAGATTCCCGAACAGCAGTATTTCCGGCACCTATGCTGTTACATCGAGACAGGTTTCAGCCAGGGGTGACTTGAGCGCTCAGGGCGATCGTATTCATTTGGGATGGACATTGAACCATCAACTGGCCCAGGCGAAAGGGGTGCTGGACTTTTCATCCCGACCTGTGTCTTTTGGTGCCAATGGCATTGATTTGTCCCGGATCATCAAGCGCAACGGCGACTATGCTATCGATAATGGATCATTAGCAATCAATGGCAGGCTGAAGTGGCAAAAAGGCAAAAAAACACCGGGACTCAGATTGCGTGCGGCCTGCGATCTGGAGCTGTCGAACTTGAAAGGGCATTATAAAACGAATGTATTTTCTGGCTTTGGCGGGAGGCTGCTGCTGAGCGGAGATGAGAACAAGCTGGTGATGGCACCTTCTACAGTGACGCTGGATAGCCTTCAGGCCGGGTTGCCGCTTACCCATATCAGCATGCATACTGCTTTTACTTATCCCTTTGCTGGTTTGGCTCTGGTGGAGATCAACCAGTTAAAAGCAGATGCTCTGGGCGGGCAGATTACCAGCGATAAGATTACCATTGATCTGGCCCGGGCCAGTAACCCGTTTCTCGTTCAGTTAAATCATATTGATGCCGCAAGACTTGTTGCATTAAGAGGTCAGGAGGGGTTGGATATACAGGGACTACTCGATGGAAATCTGCCTTTCAACTGGACACGGGACGGGTTGAAAATGACATCAGGCGTGCTGAAGTCACCAACCGGTGGGTTGATTCGTTATCTCGGGACAGAGTCCGTTCGTAAACTTGCAACGACCGATCAGGCGACCAGAATGGTACTGGATATTTTGAATAATTTTCACTACAAACAGCTGAATATCGGAGCCAACTACCTGCCTGACGGTAAACTCAAGATGTCGATTAAGCTGAAGGGGAAAAATCCGGAATATGAACAAGGCAGGCCCATCGCGTTTAATTTCAATATTGAGGAAAATGTCCTGAAGCTCTTACAGGCTCTGAATATGGCCGGCGGGATCAGTAGCGCCGTGGAAAAGAAAGTGCAAAAAAAGCTACACAAGCAGTGATCTGTTCACATGGACAGAAGGTGGAATGAATCCTATGCTTCACATCAGAAATAACGCTTGGGCGACGAGGTGAACCAATATGCACAGATATATTCGTACAACCCTGATGCTGGCAGTACTTCCGGCGTTACTGGGAGCTTGTAACCCGACAGTGACCATTGCGCCACCGGATAAGCCCATCACGATTAATATGAACATCAAGATCGAGCATGAAATCAGAATAAAAGTCGATAAGGATTTGGAAAAGGCACTGTCTGAAGACAGTGGTTTATTTTAACCCAGGCTAAGATAAGGAGAAGCAGATGCAAGGCAAACAGATTTTTTCCCGTTTAATACTCATTCTGGCAGTGGGCTGCACGATGATGGCTGTGGGTGCAGGCAGTGCGTGGTCTGCCGATCTTCGCACATCCAAAGCAGCAGGGCTAATAGGCGAGCAACCCAATGGTTACCTCGGAGTCGTTGGTGCTGCTCCTGCTGATGTTCAGGAACTGGTTCGGGATATCAATCAGAAGCGCAAGGCTGTATATCAGGATATTGCTACAAAGAATGGAACGCCTTTGCAGGCTGTCGAACAGATGGCTGGCAAAAAAACAATCAAAAAAACCGCACAAGGCCAATTCATACGTACGGAATCAGGTGAATGGATTAAAAAATAAAACAGAGTCCGCATTGAAAATTCGTATTCCTTGAATATACTTCGCACCGAATCATTTCAACCATATGGCATCATTCGAACGATTTTCCAATCCAATCCAATCTAACCCAAGGCGAGGAACCCCATGAGTCAAAATTTTGTTTTTACATCTGAATCCGTGTCTGAAGGGCACCCGGATAAAGTTGCCGACCGCATTTCCGATGGCGTACTGGACGCTATTCTTGAGCAGGATAAATATGCGCGCGTTGCTTGCGAAACCATGGTGACAACCGGTTTGGCGCTGATTGCCGGTGAAATTACCACTTCGGCCATTGTTGATTATCAGGATGTTGTACGCTCTGCCATTAAAGAGATCGGATATAACTCCTCCGCCATGGGGTTTGACTGGGAATCCTGCTCGGTGCTGGTTTCACTCGACAAACAATCGGTGGATATTGCTCAGGGCGTCAACGAAGGTGAAGGCATTGATCTCGATCAGGGCGCGGGCGATCAGGGGTTGATGTTTGGCTACGCAACCAACGAAACCGATGTGCTGATGCCGACTGCCATTCACCTGTCTCACCAACTGGTGGCCAAGCAAGCCGAAGTACGCAAATCCGGCGGGCTGGATTTTCTGCGTCCGGATGCCAAATCTCAGGTTACCGTGCGTTATGAAAACTATAAACCGGTTGCCATTGATGCCGTGGTGCTCTCCACCCAGCATAATCCGGACATTGAACACAAAGAGCTTTCCGATGCAATTATGGATGAAGTCATCAATCCGGTTCTGGCCTCGACTGGCTTGCTGCATGCCGATACGGCCTATCATATCAATCCGACCGGTCGTTTTGTGATCGGCGGTCCGGTAGGCGACTGCGGTGTTACCGGACGTAAAATTATCGTCGATACCTATGGCGGATTCGGCCATCACGGTGGTGGCGCTTTCTCCGGTAAAGATCCGACGAAAGTGGATCGTTCAGCTTGTTATATGATGCGTTATGTGGCCAAAAATATTGTGGCAGCCGGTCTGGCTGATCGCTGCGAAGTGCAGGTGGCTTACGCTATCGGCGTAGCCCATCCACTATCCGTGATGATAAACACCTTCGGCACCGGAAAAATCGATGAGGATAAACTGGCTGAAATCGTGCGAGATGTATTTGACCTGCGCCCGAAGGGTATTGTGCAGGAACTCGATCTGCTGCGTCCGATTTATGCCAAAACCGCTGCCTATGGCCACTTTGGCCGTGAATTGCCCGAATTCACCTGGGAAAAAACCGACAAGGTTCAAGCCTTGCGTGATGCGGCTGGCATCTGACTCTTCATTCATTAGACTGAGGAGCACTGCAACAAGTTCTGTCGAACTTGCTAGGCTCAGTCGCAACATGTTCAACGGTGCTCATATTTTTATGCCCATGACGAGTCAACAGACCGGGGCGAATATAGGAGTATGAGAATGTCTGATTTTACAGATTACAAAGTGGCGGATATGTCGCCTGAAAATATCGCTTGGGGCCGAAAAGAGCTCGATATTGCAGAAACCGAAATGCCTGGCCTGATGGCGATTCGCGAAAAATACGCGGCCGAGCAGCCTTTGAAAGGCGCGCGCATTGCAGGCAGCTTGCATATGACCATTCAGACAGGTGTATTGATTGAAACGCTGACGGCGCTGGGTGCGGAAGTACGCTGGGCGTCATGCAATATTTTCTCCACTCAGGATCATGCGGCTGCAGCTATTGCTGCCAAAGATATTCCGGTTTATGCCCATAAGGGCGAAACGCTCGATGAGTATTGGGAATTCTGCCACAAGATTATGGAATGGCATGATGGCGGCACACCGAACATGATTCTCGATGATGGTGGCGATGCAACCTTATTACTGATCCTCGGCGCCAAAGCTGAAAAAGATGCATCTGTCCTCGACAATCCGGGTTCGGAAGAAGAAGTCGCTTTGTATGCCTCGATTAAAAAGCGTCTGGCTACGCAACCGGGTTATTACACCTCGCGTCGCGATGCGATTCAGGGCGTGACCGAAGAAACTACCACCGGCGTACATCGTTTGTATCAAATGGCGGAAGCCGGCGATTTGCCGTTCCCTGCCATCAATGTGAACGATTCGGTTACCAAATCCAAATTCGATAATCTGTATGGCTGCCGCGAATCATTGCTGGACGGCATCAAGCGCGCAACTGACGTGATGATTGCCGGCAAAATTTGTGTTGTGCTGGGTTATGGCGATGTGGGCAAAGGTTGTGCGCAGGCATTCAAGGGCATGGGCGCAACGGTGTGGGTGACTGAAATTGATCCGATCTGTGCGCTGCAGGCTGCGATGGAAGGCTATCGCGTCGTCAATATGGATGATGCTTGTAAACAGGGTAATATCTTTGTGACCACCACCGGCAACTACCATGTCATTACCCATGACCATATGGTGGCCATGCCGGATCAGGCCATTGTTTGTAATATCGGCCATTTCGATAATGAGATTGATTGCGCCAGCCTGAGTCAGTACGAATGGCTGAATATCAAACCGCAGGTCGATCAGATTATCTTCCCGGACGGTACGCGTATCACTTTGCTGGCCGAAGGTCGTCTGGTGAATCTCGGATGCGCGACAGGTCATCCGAGCTTTGTGATGTCCGCGTCCTTCTCCAACCAAACACTGGCGCAAATTGAAGTGTTTAATCAGACCGGCCAGTATGAAAATAAGGTATATACCTTGCCGAAACACCTGGATGAAGAAGTGGCGCGTTTACATCTGGCTAAAATTGGCGCAAATCTGACCCCGTTGTCAGACGAGCAGGCCGATTACATCGGCGTTCCTGTCGAAGGACCATACAAAGCTGACCATTACCGCTACTAATCCGGGCTAAGGAAGTATGATATGAGGATGGTGACGTTCAAATCGTTTTGCGTGCTCACCATCCTTGTATCTGTTTTATCCGTTGCTGATGCCCGGGCTGCGGGCGGCTTATCGGTCGATGCCAAGTTTGATTTAACCGGCGACGGCATTGTCGATGCTTCCGACTGGGCCAGAATGAGCGATGACGCCAAACAGACCTATGCCAACGAATCTGTGCAAGCATTGGGCCAAGACCCCCACGCCCTTCTTGAAGGTCGGCAAACGCGCGGGGCAAGGTATCTGCTGGGTCTGAAATCTGTTTATGAATAAACTTGGCCGATGGATGTGATATTGATTTAAATCCGGAGACTGTCTATAATGATGACATCAACGAATTAGCGGCTCTCTTGAGCTGCTGGCGGTCACCGAC
>CAJXNE010000051.1 GCA_913056285.1 uncultured Zetaproteobacteria bacterium
GGTGATGCCTGCCTAACGCAGGCTGGGTTTGCCAGCTATGCTGGGCAAACAAAAAGCCCGCCGAACCAGAGGTTGGGCGGGCTTTTAAACTCAGAGAACTAAAATCAGGAAATGGCTTTCACTTTTGCATTCAGACGAGATACGCGGCGTGATGCCTGACGTGCATGAATCTGGTTTTTACGACCAGCGCGATCGAGTTCGGATGTGGCGGACTTCAAAGCAATCGCTGCGGCATCCTTGTCGCCGGCTTCAACTGCTTCCAGCACCTTTTTAATTTCGGTGCGCATGGCAGATTTCTGAGTGCGATTCTGCGCGCGTTTTTTTTCGTCTTGTCGTGCACGTTTCATTGATGATGCATGGTTTGCCACGTTTATTGCTCCTAGCAGCGATTGCTGCGCCTTGTATTGAGGCGCGGAACCATACCGTCTGATCGTAGCGTGTCAACTTTTTCGTAGCAGGCTTCGTAGCAGACACCGCCGCCAACAAAGCACCTGCACAAGCTGTTTAATCCGTGCTATGCTGCGCCTATGAATTCGGCTGCATGACAGCTGATCAATGGTTCAGGAGGAATTATGATAGTTTCAGATGTTATGTCACGCGGTTGCCTTACTTGCACATCAGGCGATACCCTGCATGATGCCACGCAAAAAATGGTGATGCGCCGCTGTGGTTCGCTACCTGTGGTTGATGATGAGGATGACGCCAAACTCATCGGTATTATCACCATCCGCGACACCATGCTGCCGCTATACCCCAACTTCGGCGAATATATTCACGATGCCAAATCAGCACGTGATTTCGAAGAAATGGAAGATAATTACAAGCGCGTCATGTGCATGAAAGTCAATGAAGTGATGACGCCCAATCCAATGACTGTTGATCCGGACATGCCGGTGCTGAAGGCTGCATCCTTTATGGGCCTGAAAAACCTGCGTCGCATCCCTGTGGTGGATGATGGCAAGCTGGCCGGTATCGTCAGCATTGGCGATATTAACCGGGGCATGTTCATCGAACTCGGCTGATGATTCTATTCCGCATGAACGCACAGGCTCCGGCATATGTCGGGGCCTGTTTTGTTTGCAGAACAGGTGACTGCGATTGAATTCACCTAGATTGAATTCACCTAAATTGACATCACTTCGATTGAAATCGCTTGAACTGCCCGGGCATATTCAGGTTTTTTTCAAGCCTGAAACCTACCCGCACCCGACCGGCACCATCGACATGATCCAGACCCATGCCTCATGGGTGTTTCTGACCGGCGACTTCGCTTATAAATTCAAGAAACCGGTGGATTTCGGCTTTATGGATTTTTCAACGCTGGCCAAACGACACTATTATTGCGAACAGGAATTGAATCTGAATCGCAGGTTGGCGCCGGATTTATACCTCGAAGTACTGCCGGTTTATCAACAGAGGGGATTGCAAGGGCACGGTAAGATCATCGATTATTGCCTGAAAATGGTGCAATTCGATCAATCCGGCCTGTTCGATCAAAAACTGGCCCATGGTGAACTCAACCCCCAATGGATGGATGATCTGGCTACTGATGTTGTTCACTTCCATGCAGCGGCAGAAATCAACAACGACCCCGACATCAATCACGCTGCCCTGCTGACAGAGCATATTCACGATAATCTCAGCATAGCCGCCCGCCATGCCGATGCAGCCAGCGCAGCGATTATCGATGCGGACAAACTGCACAGACTGGCCACATGGGCTGAATCCACGTTGCAAAACAAGCAAACCGCTTTGGCACAGCGACAATATGAACACCATATTCGCCACTGCCATGGCGATATGCATTTCAGAAACATCACTCTGATTGACGGCAAGCCAACCCTGTTTGACTGTATTGAATTCAATGACGCCTACCGCATCATCGACACCATGAATGATGTCGCCTTCCTGATCATGGATTGCGATGCACACGGGCGCCCCGATCTGGGCATGCGCTTTCTGTCCCGCTATCTGGAATTCGGCGGCGATTATGCAGGCCTTGCTTTGCTGCCGCTTTACCTGTTTTACCGCGCCGGCGTGCGCGGCAAGGTCGCCTGCATCCTGGCCAATGAATTGCCCGCAGCACAACAGCCGCCGCAATGGCAAGAAGCCGCACGATATTTTAATCTGGCGCACACGTATACCCGGGCCAGCCGCCCTGCCCTGTTTGCCATTGGCGGCCTGTCAGGCTCCGGAAAAAGCTATCTGGCCCTAGACGGCTGCGGCAAAGAGCGCGCCATCATGATCCGAAGCGATGCTACCCGCAAACGAATCGCCGCTAATTTCCCCCACATGGAATTATACGGCAAGCCAATGCATTCCCACACCTACAAAGCCATGTTCGATGCCGCCAGAACAGCGCTTGCTGCCGGCTTTTCAGTTATCCTCGATGCCACCTTTCTGCATCCTGATTCACGCCAGCAAGTGCATGCTTTAGCCAAAGCATGTGATGTCCCGCTACATTTTTTCTGGCTGGATGTGGATACGCCCACTTTAAAAACAAACATCCGGCGCCGCCAGCAATCGGGCCATGATATCTCCGATGCCGATCTGACCGTGCTGGATCTGCAACTGGCTGAATACCAACGCCCGAGCGAAGCGTGGGTGCGTTTCCTTAAAACAGCTGATGATTGGCCATGAGCGTTCATTTAAACCGGGCTATTCATGATGATCACGCCGGACAATCGGGGCATTTTAACGCACCCGATAGAAACAATATTGGCAGGGATGAAAAGCGGGCTATACTGGCGGACATGCGACTGATTATGCTTGATACAGAAACCACCGGACTCTCGCCTCGAAATGGTGACCGTATGGTGGAAATTGGCGCTATCGAAGTCCTTAACCGCAAGGTTCTCTCGGGCGATGCGCATGTGTTTCACCACTACATCAATCCCGAACGCGATATTCCGGCTGAAGTGGTACGCATCCACGGCATCAATAATACCAAGGTAAAAAACAAACCTACATTCAAGGAAATCGCGCAGGATTTTCTCGACTTTATCCAGGGCGCCACGCTGGTGATTCATAACGCTTCATTCGATCTGGGCTTTATTATGCATGAATTGCATGTGAACGAGCTCCCGAATATTCAGAATATTCAGGTGATCGATACACTGGCATTTGCCCGCAAAAAACATCCCCATCAAAAAAACAATCTGGATGCCCTGTGTGACCGTTACAATATTGATCGGGGCAAGCGCGATCTGCACGGCGCACTGCTTGATTCACAGCTGCTGGCCGAAGTCTATCTGGGCATGACCGGCGGCAGACAGTTCTCGCTCGGCATGGATATACCCAGTCAGCCGGCATCAAGCTTTGTACAACTGCCCGAACAATCACGCGGGCGCGATGAGCAGGCTGAAACAGCCGCCATCATGAAACGTAGCCTACCTCCGATTGCCGATGAGGATTATCAAGCTCATTTGTCCATGCTGCGCCGCATTCATAAGGAGAGTCAGGGCAAAACCATCTGGCAGCTTCCGGAACTCGCAGAAGCATCCTGATCAGCTTAGCATTCTGGCCATAGCATCCTGCGGGTGTAGTTCAATGGTAGAACGGCAGCTTCCCAAGCTGCATACGAGGGTTCGATTCCCTTCACCCGCTCCATTTTTTATGCCAAGCTGCGAAACGCCATGAACAATACGAACCGCATTACCATGAAACTGGCTGACTCCAAGGTCACGCTGCAAGGCAGAAGCGGTGAAATCATTCTACTCACCGGAGAGTCCGGCAGCGGAAAATCACTGTGGCTACATCGTTTTGCTGCTCTGGCCGATTTACCGAAGAACACGAGTCTGGCGACGAACGGCTTAAGCATGGATAAACTCACAACACGTATGCTGTTTGACCGCTGGCCATGCGTCTGGCTGGGACAAACTGTGGCTCAGGAACTGATGTTCGGCCTTAATGTTCAACCAACACCACAACAGCTCACAAACGCTTTGTCTGATTGGGGCCTGTCTGCCATATCACTGGATACGGATCCACACAGCCTGAACCGCATTCAGTCACTGCGCCTGTCACTGGCCGCCATGTTTCTGGCTGAAGCTGATTTGATACTGCTGGATAACCCGACTGCTGCGTTGAGCCAAGCGGATGCGCATGCCGTTATCACAGACATCGCCAACAAGTCAGGGCAGGCCAATACAATCGTGGTCGTCGCCTGTAATCGCTGGCAGGATTGGCGCTCCAGTGCATCGCAGATATGGCGGATCACCGCACCGGATGCATTGCCACAAGCGGGGATATCAGATTGACAGAGATGGTTCATTTTTCATTTGCGTTAAGTCCACGCATGCGTGCCTTTATTGAGTTGCGGGATGGGCTGAATAGTCTGGAAACAGCTTGTGTGAACCAGCATGGTGCCAACTGGCTGCATGCCGCCTGCGACCTGCGCGCCTCTTTGCTCGGAGATCAGGGGCGTAAGGGCGCCATCTCCGAACTGATCGCCCTGTTTGGCGATTTAAAATCCTATCTGAACAAGCTATGTGACGATGCACCCCAATATCGCGAAAAAATCCAGCAATCTTGTGATCAGGTTGATATGTTGATTGCACAAATACAATCCGGCCTGCCTGAAGCATGCGACTATCTGGCCAAGGATGCGTTGGTAAACGCCTACCTTAATGCCCAGAAAAAGCATGACTGGCTGGGCCACAAATTATGTATGCAGCAGAGCATCAAGGCGATCTGGAGCAAATCCGATGCCCGCACCTTACCCTTGCATCAGGCGCTGGCGCCATTAAGCAGTGCGGTTGATTCGCTCGATCAGATGCTCAACGATTTTGTCGGCTGGAAAAAATGCATCGCCAACGGCGGCACCGGACACATCACACCGGAGCGCGGCAAGTCTTTCGGGCTGCTGGTGATTGCCCTGCCTGACGATACCGTGGCTGAAGGGATTATTCCGGATATTTCCGGCAACAGGCTGGCCATTCGCTTACGTTTTCAGCGCTGGAGCGCAGGTCAACCACCTGCCGATCACAACGAGGACATTCCCTATGCCATGATGCTGGTGCCGATTGGTTACGCCACATGAGTGAAGCGACATCCCTGTTCCGCTGTCCGGTTTGCAAAAAGTCTGTCGACAGAGATAATGAAAACTTCCCGTTCTGCAGTGATCGCTGCCGCACCACCGATCTGGGTCGCTGGGCCGCAGGTGATTATCGTATTGCCGGAGAGCCGGCGCATATCCCCAATGATCCGGACAGCGAACTCTGATTTCCCCCAGTGCATCTGATACTTGCGTCCACGTCACCCTACCGAAGAGAATTACTAAGCAGGTTACGCCTGCCCTTCGAACAAATAGCACCTGATTTCAATGAAGCTGCGGCTGGCAGTATGGCTGCGCAAGCGCTGGTAACATTCAACGCCCTCGGCAAAGCCAAAAGTATCCTGAAGCAGAGGCCCGAAACCACGGTCATTGCATCCGATCAAATTGCCGTTTGCGGCAATACCATATTGGGGAAACCGGGTGATATTGAGACAGCATGCGAACAACTGCGTTTGCTTTCGGGGCAAACGGCAACTTTTCTGACCGGCCTGGCTCTGCTGTCTGAATCATCAGAACAATTTGATATGGTTCCGTTTCAAGTGTGTTTTCGCACATTGAACCCTGAAGAAATACGAACCTATGTGGAAACCGAACAGCCGCTGAACTGCGCCGGCAGTTTCAAATCCGAAGGTTTGGGGATCAGCCTGTTCGAGCGCATGACCGGAGACGACCCTACCGCATTGATCGGGCTGCCACTGATTCTTTTAAGCCAGTGGCTGCAACCACTCAAACATATCCACGAATCAGCTTATCGGGCGGGTCATGGCGTCGAAACTTAGATGTTCATCAATCGAAGTGGGAAGTCGCTATTAAGCCAATCGTGGCTGGCAGCAATTTTGATTGCATTGCCTGTGTGGACTGTACTATATCGGCAAAGCAGCCCCGCTCTGGATCTGACATGGCCAGTTCAGGCACCCGCGACATTTCTGCTTCTGGTCATGCTTTACCCTGTACTGGAAGAGGTGGTTTTTCGGGGACTCATTCAGGGCGAGCTCATGCACCGAAAAGTATTTAAACAACAGATCGTGGGTGTTACGCTCGCCAACCTGTTGACCAGCATCATCTTCGCTGCCGCACACCTGCTCTCCCACCCTGCTGGCATGGCCGCTTTGGTTTTTCTACCCTCTCTTCTGTTTGGTTATTTTCGCGACCGCCATGATGGCTGGTTACTGCCGTCAATCCTGCTGCATAGCTATTACAATCTGGGTTACTTTCTACTGTTCAAACCTGCGATGTAGTCATCACATTTTAGGCATACCAGGCGGCATGCCGCCGCCCATTCCACCCAATTTACCCATCATCTGGGACATCATGCGGCGGCCTTTACCGCCCTTCATGCGTTTCATCATTTTCTGCATCTGAGCAAACTGTTTAAGCATACGATTAAGTTCCGGAACCGTGGTGCCGGAACCCGCCGTAACGCGACGTTTACGACTGCCATTTAATAGCTTGGGATATTTACGCTCTTTTGGCGTCATCGAATAAACCATGGCCTGCATGCGTTTAATCGGTTTATCGTCCATTTGTTCCAGTGCGCCCTGCGGCAACTTCATGCCCGGCATCATTTTGAGCATGCCAGCCATACCACCCATATTCTGCATTTGCCCCAGCTGTTCGGCGAAATCACCCAGATCAAACTGACCCTTCTTGATTTTCTCAGCAGCTTTGGCTGCTGTCTTCTGATCGACCGTGGATTGAATCTTCTCAACCAAACCGACGACATCGCCCTGTCCGAGGATACGACCTGCCATACGGGCCGGGTCAAATATTTCAAACGCTTCGATCTTTTCGCCCGTACCGACATAACGGATCGGCACACCCGTACTGTGCGCCACCGACAACGCAGCGCCACCGCGCACATCGGCATCGGTTTTGGTGAGAATACAGCCGGACATATTTACCGCAGCATGAAATTGCTCGGCAATTTGCAATGCCGTCTGGCCGGTCATGGAATCGAGCACCAATAAACGCTCTGTTGCACCAACCGCATCAGCCACGGACTTGATCTCGGCCATGAGTTCATCATCCACCACCTGACGGCCAGCGGTATCGAGAATCAGTACATGGTGGCCATCACGGCCTGCCTGCAGGACCGCCGATTTGGCCATGGATGCAGCACTGGCGCCATCACCTGCCAGATACGGCACATCCACCTGCCCTGCCAGCACCTGCAACTGTTCGCGCGCCGCTGGCCTGGTGGCATCCACCGATGTCAGTGCGACTTTTTTACCCTGCGATACAAGCAAACGCGCCAGCTTGCCGGCCGTGGTGGTTTTACCCGCCCCCTGCAAACCACAGAGCAAAATCACGGACGGTATTTTAGACAAATCCAGATCACGGCGCTGGCCGCCGAGCAGGTCGGTCAGCACATCATTGAGAATCTTGATGATCACCTGACCCGGTTGCAGGCTTCTGGCGACATCCACGCCCAGCGCCCGCTCTTTCACCTCTGCCATCAAATGGCGCACCACCGGCAAGGCCACATCAGCTTCCAGCATGGCCAGCCGCATCTCGCGCAGCGTCGCATCCAGATCGGCCTCGGAAACACGTGCAGAACCACGCAGTTTCTGGGCGATATTGCCAAATTTTTCACTTAATCGACTAAACATCTTTATCTCCTGCGACCCGTTAAAAACGGGCGACCTCTTGAATAACAAAATGGATCAGTTACCATTTCGTTACTCAATCGTTGGGTATTTGCAACGCGACTTACGTCGCTATTCTGTGACAGTAAGCATTCGGGTCAATCATGGGTTTATGCGCGCAGACTGGCCAGGGTGACCGCTATGGCATGGCAATGACTCTCGATTGCTGCATTCAAGCCATCTCCGCATTACTATTCAAAACTGATCAGTGTTTTTTCAGGCAATTTGCACAGAAATCGAACATTCTGGGTGTATGCGTCGTTCACTGACGATAAGAAAAACACGGAGGTTTTTTGATGGGTATCAATACATGGGACAGACTGGTCGGATATGTTGCCTCTGCCGCCGGGGGAATCGGGCAGTGCTGAACCATATCCGTCTTACACGCGCATTGCTTAGAAATCCCAAAGCAGTCGGGGCTCTGGTTCCAAGTTCACGTTACCTTGCCTCACAAATGGTGGGATTGTTACCCTTGGAAACAGAAGTAGTAGTGGAGTTCGGCGCCGGTACGGGCCCGATGACAAAGGCGCTGCTTGATACCGGTTTTTCTCCTGACAATCTGTATGTGTTCGAGCTCTCCGGTCAATTATGCCGGCATTTAAAGAACCGCTTCCCGGCGGTACACGTGATCAATGCTTCTGCCGCTGACATCATGGACCTTGATCGCAAGGTTTGCGCCATCATCTCTTCACTGCCGTTAAAAAGCATACCGGATACAACGGTAAGTGAAATATTGGCAGCGGCGCAAAAAAAACTTCGCCCCGGCGGTTACTTTGTACAGTTCACATACGACCTGATAAAGTACCATGAGGCATTTGATGTCGGCTTTCGGCATATCAGTAAACACGTGGTTTGGGCCAATCTGCCTCCGGCTCGTATCGATATATTTCAAAAAATTTAGCGGCTTATTCAGCTTTCCCTGTTCTGCAACGCATCCGTTTTCCCGAACTGTTTTGACCGGACAAAGATCGTAGTTTCTTACAACGCCAATATCAAACAATCATGCCAGCGCCAACGGTATTGTTGGTGAAGGTATCAATCACGATAAAACTGCCCGTCGTGCGATTACCGGCATAGCTGTCGCAGTGCAACGGTTTCATTAGTTTGAACGTAATCTGTCCGATTTCGTTCATCGCCAGTTCATCCGCTTCATCCTTGTTCAGGGTGTGAATATCCCGACGGAAATCAATATTGGCCACCATCGCCTTGACGCTTTGCGTGGTGTGCTTGATCAGATATTTCTTACGTACAGTTAACGGCTCATCACCAATCCAGCAGACATTGGCCGTGAGTTCTTTGCTGTCAGATGTCTCGTTGCCTACATGCACCAGCATATCACCGCGTGAAACATCAATTTCATCATTCAGCGTTAAGGTAACACTCTGCGGCGCAAACGCTTCTTCCAGCAGACCATCGAAGGTAACGATTTCTTTGACGGTTGATGTATTCCCGCTCGGAATCGCCTTGATCGCATCACCGACTTTCACCGTACCGGACGCAATCGTACCCATAAAACCCCGGTAATCCGGTAATGCGGCAGTCTGCGGTCGATTCACCAGTTGAACAGGCAAGCGAAAGGCCTGCTCATCATTCTCCAGCACAGACAGGCTTTCCAGCGTCTCCAGCAACGTCTGACCTTGATACCAATCCATATGATCGCCTCGCACGGCCACCATATCGCCATCAAGCGCCGACATCGGAATGCAGATCAAATCCTTGACGCCTTGTTTGGCACAATAATCATCCATTTCTGCACGAATCTGCTCGAAGGTCGCCTGATCGTGATCCACCAGATCCATCTTGTTAATCGCCACAATCAGGTGCGAAATGCCCAACAGGCCGAGGATATGGGTGTGGCGTTTGGTTTGCGGCATCACGCCATTGCGCGCATCAATCAGGATAATGGCCGCATTGGCGGTGGAAGCGCCGGTCACCATATTGCGCGTGTACTGCTCATGACCGGGGCAATCGGCCATAATGAATTTACGTTTCGGCGTGGCGAAATAGCGATAGGCCACATCAATAGTGATGCCTTGCTCGCGCTCGGCGGATAAACCATCGGTCAGCATGGCCAAATCAATCTCGGCAGCCGATGCGATATGCTCTGTTCCCTTCTTTTTGCGCACGGCCAGCAACTGATCTTCAAATGCGCCCTTGGTATCAACCAGCAGACGCCCGATCAGCGTCGATTTGCCATCATCCACGCTGCCCACTGTCACCAGTCGCAACAGTTCGATTTCTTTGGTCAATTCAAAATTAAATTCAGTCATCATAAAGCCCCTTTTCACCACAAAGCACCCTAGGGCACCTTCTCTTGCGCAAGCACAATTCACCTTGGCACAGAGGCACAAAGGAAAACCCTAAAAGATACATCTTAGTGCCTTTGTGTCTTAGTGGTTAATAAATTCCTAGAAATAGCCTTCTTTCTTTTTGTCTTCCATGCTGTTCGAACCGTGATCGATGATACGTGTTTCGCGCTCCGAGCGGCGAGCTGCCGCAGCTTCAATCACAATCTCATCCATATTGCTCGCATCTGAATGCACTGCGCCCGTACACGGGCTGCAACCGAGCGTACGGAAACGGGACATAATCATTTTCGGTTCTTCGCCCTCAAGCAGTTGATCCCTGGTTTCTTCATAATATGGAATCAGCAGGTTACCGCGCTCAACCATGAGTCGTTCCTTAGCGAAATAGAGCGGCACAATCGGAATTTCCTCTTCGCGAATGTATGACCAGATATCCATTTCCGTCCAGTTGGAAATCGGAAACACCCGCACGCTCTCACCATCATGAATTTTGCCGTTATAAATATTCCAGAGTTCGGGGCGTTGATTCTTCGGATCCCACTGTCCGAATTCATCGCGCATCGAAAACACACGTTCCTTGGCCCGTGAACGTTCTTCATCGCGTCGCGCACCACCGAAGGCAGCATCATAGCCCCCCTCTTCGAGCGCATCGAGCAGCCCCTGCGTTTTAAGTGCCCCACAACAACGTGCCACGCCGTGATCTTTCGGATTCATGCCTTTGGCAATTGCATCCTCGTTTTTACGCACAATCAGGTTCGCCCCGATTTCCTTACAAAACGCATCGCGAAATTCATACATTTCCTTGAATTTAAATCCGGTATCCACATGCAGCAAAGAAAACGGCAGTGGCGCAGGATAAAATGCTTTGCGCGCCAGATGCAGCAATACACTGGAATCCTTGCCCACCGAATACAGCATGACCGGATTACGGAACTCGGCCACCACTTCGCGGATAATATGAATTGATTCCGCTTCCAGCGCTTTGAGCTGCGTCAGTTTATGTTCAGACTTGTTACCTTCAGACATGAATGTCTCCTGCATTTCTTTTACGCCTTGCGTTAATAGTATAGCCCGCATTATAGCACATGATCAGCCAAATACTCCAAATCCAATCATCGGCCACCACGCCTGCACAAGCGCCACAAACAAGATCAGCGCCGATACGGACAATACCGCTCCGAATCGCATCATCGCCAGCCGTTGCACAAAGCCAGTACCATAAATCATGGCATTGGGCGGCGTGCCCATCGGCAACATAAAGGCGAAACCAGCAATAATACCAACCGCCAGCGCAATCGTCAGCGGATCAACCCCCGCCGAAATACCAACCGGGAGAGCGATTGGCAATAAAATCGCCACTGCCGCTGCATTACTGACACCTTCAGTCAACAA
>CAJXNE010000052.1 GCA_913056285.1 uncultured Zetaproteobacteria bacterium
GTGACTCGCATGGCAATCTGCAACTCTCAGGCTCCGGCGCATTGGGTGATTTTTTGTCCGGTAAGGTGAAAGAAGCCTATGCAGGAGAATCTGTGCGCGTACGTGCTGACACGTTCGGTTATTTGCAACGCAGTTTTCCGACCATTATCTCACCTGTTGATGCCGAAGAAGCCCGCCTGGTGGGTGGTTTCGGTGTTGATCATGCGGTGGCTGGTGGTGAACCGGGGTCGGTGGCGATTCGTCGTATTTCCAGTGTGCCCTATGCCAGCGAATGTTTCATTACGCCGCTATCAACCGTGGCGCGTGTTGCGACCGAATTGAAAAATGAATATATCAATGAGGCGGGCAATGATGTGACACAGGCCTGGCTGGATTATGTTGCGCCGCTGGTTGGTGAACTGCCGCAGATGGGTAAATTGATCTGATTTTGATTTGTGGCGAGCAAAAGGGATAAAAAGGCTTGCCGGTTCGATTTGTTAAATTCGATTTGATAAATTAGATTTGATAAAATTGACTTTGTGGCAAAGCCAGCCACTATCCGCCGCCAAAATGAAGCGTGAAGCTAATTCAAAATATATATGACAGGAATGAACAAATGAGTATCGAAACAGAACTACAGACACGCAGTGAATCCAAATGCGAACTGTGTGGTGCAACCGATAATCTTGGCGTGTACGATGTACCAGCCAGCCCCGGCGAGGGAGCGGATGCATCCGTATTGATATGTGAAACCTGCCTCAATCAGATCGAGAATCCGGACGATGCGGATATCAATCACTGGCGCTGTCTGAATGATTCGATGTGGAGTCAGGTGCCTGCTGTGCAGGTGGTTGCATGGCGTATTCTGGATCGCTTTAAGGGCGAGGGATGGCCGCAAGATTTGCTGGATATGATGTATCTGGAAGATGACGTGCGTGCCTGGGCTGAAGCCGGCGCTGAGAACGCCGAAGCGGATGCGGTTGTTCACCGTGATAGTAACGGGGCGGTACTTGAAGCTGGCGATACGGTTACTCTGATCAAAGATTTGAATGTCAAAGGCGGCGGCTTTACTGCCAAGCGTGGTACGGCAGTGCGAGGCATCCGTCTGGTGGCCGACAATGCAGAGCACATCGAAGGGCGGGTGAGTGGCCAGCAGATTGTTATTCTGACTCAGTTTGTGAAGAAATCGAACTGACCCTTTGTATGATGTCAAAGGCTGTCTGACTTCGGTTGGGCAGCCTTGCGTTCATAAATCAACTGCAATCTCAACTCTACATTGATTTTATAAGCTTGCTGAATGGGGCTATACCCCGCTTCACGGTATCCATTTTGAGAATAACATGAAAGCTTGCCCCATGAACGTAAGGTATTCTCAATACATGCGGGAGTGTCAAGGGTTGCCTGTGTTGTAAGCCCCAAATGAAAGTATCCGATCATACCGGGCTTGCTATTCAACAGTGATTTCGCTAGAAAGCGCGCCCGCTCGGAAGAGCGAATTCGCACACCGTTCAAAACCATTGTGCCCGTTTATTGAGATTTACTGAAGATGAACTGGTACGGACGGTGGAGGAAAAACAATCGGAGGACTTAAATGTCTCAATTTACTATGAAGCAACTGCTTGAAGCCGGCGTGCACTTTGGTCACCAGACCCGTCGCTGGAACCCGAAAATGGCCCCTTACATTTTCGGTAAACGTAACGGAATCCATATTATTGATCTGCAGAAAACACTGCGAATGGCTAATGAATCCTATTCATTTATGCAGGCGCTGGCTGCTGCTGGCGGTCGCGTGCTGTATGTTGGCACCAAGCGTCAGGCCCGTGATGCGGTCAAAGAAGAATCTTCCCGTGCTGGCCATTACTACGTTAATCACCGCTGGCTGGGCGGCACGCTGACCAACTTTGCCACCGTGCAACAGTCCGTACGCAAGATGAAAGACTTGCAGCGCCAGAAAGAAGAGGGCGTGTTCGAGCTGCTGACCAAGAAAGAAGCGCTCGGCTTGCAGCGTGAGCTCGATAAGCTGGAGCGCTCGCTCGGCGGCATCAAGGAAATGAACGACCTGCCTGACTGTCTGTTTGTGGTTGATGTGCGCAAGGAAGAGTTGGCTGTCAAAGAAGCCCAGAAGCTGGGTATTCCGGTTGTAGCCGTGGTGGATTCCAACTGCGACCCGTCAGGCATTGATTATATCATACCTGGCAACGATGATGCGATTCGCGCTGTTCGCCTGTTCTGTAGCAAGGTTGCCGATGCTCTTCTTGAAGGCGCTGAAGCATGGCAGTTGGAAAATGCCGAAGACGGCGATGATGTGGTGGAAGCCATGTCAGTCGATGTTGAAACGGCAGCTGAATAATAGTTACTTAATAATAAACGATTACGGAGCATATAAGAAATGAGCATTACTGCTGCAGATGTAAAAAAACTGCGTGAGATCAGCGGTGCAGGCATGATGGACTGCAAAAGAGCATTGAATGAAACTGATGGCGATATTGATGCTGCGGTCGATTTTCTGCGCAAAAAAGGACTGGCTGCTGCTTCCAAAAAGGCTGGCCGTGTTGCGGCTGAAGGCGTTGTTGTTTCAGTATCTGAAGGCAATGTCGGCGTCGTTCTTGAAGTAAATTCAGAAACTGATTTTGTTAGTAAAAACGATAGCTTTGTTGGGTTTGTTAATGAAGTAGCTTCGATTATTATCAAGGAAAATCCGGCTGACAACGAGGCGCTTAAGGCGTTGCCTTTTGATAGCGAGCATAATGTTGAGCAGGCCTTGTCGCAGTTGATTGCCACCATTGGTGAGAATATGAGCATTCGTCGCTTTGAACGCACTGAAGCGGCTGCAGTTGCTTCTTATGTTCATGGCGGTGGTAAAATCGGCGTACTGATAGGTATCGACGGTGATGTGGATGCCGCTTTGGCACGTGGCGTGGCCATGCATGTGGCCGCAGCCAATCCGCGTTTTATTGCGCGTGATGATGTGGATGCGGATACGGCAGCGCGCGAACGGGCTGTGCTGTCGGAGCGTGCTATTGCCAGCGGTAAACCTGAAGCGATTGTGGAAAAAATCGTGACCGGCCAGATGAACAGGTTCTATTCTGAAACCTGTCTGCTGGAGCAGGATTTTGTGATGGATACCGACCAGAAAGTCGGCAAGGCGCTGGGCGATGCCAGTGTCGTGAGTATGGCTCGCTTCCAGTTGGGTGAAGGTATCGAGAAGAAAGAAGAAGATTTCGCCGCCGAAGTGGCAGCGCAGATTCAGGGTAGCTGATTCGCATGACCACTTCCCCCGGAAACGGTTTGCAAGACAGTGGTCAGCAGCGCCCGTTTAAACGGGTGCTGCTGAAACTCTCCGGTGAAGTGTTGATGGGTGATACCGTTTTCGGTATCGATACGACGACAATCAACCGTTTGGCATCTGAACTGATTGAAGTGCAACAATCCGGTGTCGAGCTGGCGATTGTGATCGGCGGCGGTAATATATTTCGCGGCGTCGGCAATATGGCTGCGGGCATGGATCGGGCCAGCGCAGACTATATGGGCATGCTTGCCACGGTGATGAATGCCATCGCCTTGCAGGATGCGATTGAACGGCAGGGCGCTACAGTGCGCATGATTTCGGCCTTGTATATTAAAGAAGTTGGTGAGCCCTATATCCGCCGCAGGGCAGTGCGCCATCTGGAAAAAGGTCGCATTCTTATCTTCGGTGCCGGCACTGGTAATCCTTATTTTACCACCGATACGGCTGCAAGTTTGCGTGCCATGGAAATTCAGGCGGATGTCGTTCTCAAAGGCACCAAGGTGGATGGCGTGTATACCGCCGATCCGGTAAAGGATCCGACAGCAACAAAATACGAGACACTGACATTTACAAAGGCGTTGACCAAACGGCTCGGCGTGATGGATGCGACAGCGATGTCGTTGTGCCGGGATAACCAGATGCCGATCGTGGTGTTTGATGTGACCACACCAGGCCAGATGCTCAGGGCGATTTCGGGCGAAAATGTTGGTACGCTGGTTCAGGAGGGTGAAGGGTGAGCGGTGATATGGAAAACGATATGGATCTCAGAATGCAGAAGTCCATCGTGGCTTTGAAGTCGGAGCTTGCCACCATCCGCACAGGTCGGGCCAATGCAGCCTTGCTTGACCATGTGACGGTGCCTTATTACGGCTCTGAGGTGCCGGTATCTCAAATCGGCAATATCTCTGTGCCGGAGCCGCGCATGTTGATGATTGCACCATGGGAAAAAAGCATTCTCGGCGATCTGGAAAAAGCGATTCTAAAATCGGATCTCGGATTGAATCCAACCAGTGATGGCGAAGTGATTCGAATCGTATTGCCTGAACTGACTGAAGATCGCCGCAGGGACCTGGTTAAACAGGTTAAGGCTGTGGGTGAGAAGGCCAAGGTGTCGGTGCGTAATATTCGACGCGATGCCAATGACGCTGTTAAAAAGCAGGTCAAAGATGAGGGTATGTCTGAAGACGAAAGTAAGCGTTTGCAGGATTATATCCAGAAAATCACGGATAAATTCGTAGCCGAAATCGATCAGGTTGTTGAGCATAAAGATAAAGATATTCTGACTGTCTGATGTCTGCATCCGACTCGGAGGACGTGGCTACCTCGCCAACACATGTAGGCATTATAATGGATGGCAACGGGCGCTGGGCCAGGGCGCGCGGCAGCAATCGTCTGGCCGGCCATAAGCAGGGTGCTGAAGTGGCGCGCAATGTCGTACGCTGGGCCAAAGAACTCGGAGTCAGGCAAATCTCCCTGTATGCATTTTCAACCGAGAACTGGGAACGACCCAAGCTGGAAGTGCGCGGGTTGATGAGCTTATTGGCCATCCTGTTGCCCAAAACTCTGCCCGAGATGATGGACAATGAAGTGCGCTTTCGCACCCTGGGCGATATTTCACCATTACCGACCAGTGCGCGCAAAGCCGTTGAGCAGGCTTGTGAAGAAACTGCCAATAATACCGGTATCGATTTGATTTTGTGCCTGAACTATGGCGGTCAGCAGGAGATACTTGCTGCGGTCAAGCAAACGCTGCAATGGGCGCAGAGTATGCCTGATGAGCAGCAGGCTTTGGCTACGTTGAACCCGGAGCAATTCCGTCAACTGATGTGGCGACATGATATCGCTCCGCTTGACCTGCTTATTCGCACCGGCGGCGAAATGCGTATTTCCAATTTCCATCTGTGGGACGCGGCTTATGCCGAGCTCTATTTCTCCGATGTGTACTGGCCGGACTTCAGTAAAGAGGATTTGCAACTGGCGCTGGATGAATATGCATCACGGGAACGCCGCTACGGCCAAACCAGCGAGCAGGTTAAACATGAATGAACTGAGCAAACGTATTGTGACTGCCGCTGTGCTGCTGCTCGCCGTGTATGGTTGGTATGTTTATCTGGCATCACCATGGTTTGAGCTCGGGCTGGCCCTGATCGGCTTGGCAGCCAGTTGCGAGCTCGTGATGCTGGTGAAGTTGCGACAGTCCGCACTGTACATGCTAACTGCGCTGGCACTGTGGATCGCATTTGCGCTGCATCCGGGCATTGAGCTGTTGTTGTTGGGCTGCTTTGGTTGGTTTGTACTGTTTGTCATCGGTGCGCGAACAAATCCTGCTTCATTCGCCGATTTTTTTGCCGCGATCTGGATGCTTGGGTGGGTGTTTGTGTTCGCATTGGCCATCGCCCAAACGCATGCTAGCACGGCTGGGCAAGGCTTGATTATCGGTGCCTGTCTGGCCGTATGGGTGTCTGATTCGGCGGCCTATTTTGTTGGCAAGGCCATTGGAAAAAACAAACTCTGTCCGGCTATCAGTCCGGGTAAGTCGGTGCAGGGCGCGCTCGGCGGGTTACTGTTTGGTGTGCCTGTTGCCGTAGCCAGCTGGCTGTACTGGGATGTGATGTCTGTGTTCGCCGCCATCATGCTGGCTATGTTGACTGTGGTGGCCGGGATGTTCGGCGATTTATCAGAATCAGCGGTTAAACGCATGGTCGGAGCCAAGGACAGCGGTCGCATTCTGCCTGGTCACGGCGGTATTCTTGATCGCATCGATGCAATTATCATGGCAGTGCCGGTAGCCTGGTTACTTTGGAGTATGCAATGAAACGAATGACTGTATTGGGTGCAACTGGCTCGATCGGGTGCAGTACTGCTGATGTGATGCTCAGGCATCCCGATAAATTTACCGCATTTGCACTGGTTGGCCACCGTAATGTGGAGAAAATGATCGAGTTGGCTGCTGAACTCCATCCTGAATGGGTGGTGATGACCGATGCAGATGCGGCCAAAGCTATTGAAGGGCGACTCCCTGCTGGCGTGAAGCTGGAAAGAGGAATGGATGCAGCCATTGCGTTGGCCTCAGCTAATGAGACGGATATGGTCATGGCAGCCATGGTTGGTTCGGCTGGCTTGCCAGCCACGCTGGCCGCCGTTGAGGCAGGTAAACGCGTAGGATTGGCCAATAAGGAATGTCTGGTAACGGCAGGTCGTTTGTTTATGGACGCGGCGGCGCGTTCCGGCGCTGAGGTGGTACCGGTGGATTCGGAGCATGCGGCAGTTCACCAGTGTATGGCAGGGCATGATCGCGGTTCTGTTTCACGCGTGGTGCTGACCGCTTCCGGCGGCCCGTTCCGGGATCGCGATCCGGCCAGCTTGTATACGGTGAGCGTGGCTGAGGCGGTGGCGCATCCGAACTGGGATATGGGCGCGAAAATCAGTATTGATTCGGCCACCATGGTAAACAAGGCGTTGGAACTGATCGAGGCGCGCTGGTTGTTCGACTTATCTGCCGATCAGCTCTCCGCTATTATTCACCCGCAAAGCATCGTACATGCCATGGTGGAATATCAGGATGGTTCGGTGCTGGCGCAACTGGCTATGCCCGATATGCGCATGCCGATTGCCTACGCTATGCAGGCTGAACCACGTTTGCAGACCGGTATCGACTGGCTGGATTTGGCTGCAACAGAAACGTTGAGTTTTCAGTCTGTGGATCATGCCCGTTTTCCTGTCATGCGGCTGGTGCAGGATGTGTTGGCCGGTGAGGATTCGTTGTCCATCGCGTTTAATGCCGCCAATGAAGTCGCCAATGCGGCATTTCGGGAACAACGTATCGGCTTTATGGATATCGTAACCACGGTAGAACAAGTGCTGGGCAGGGTGGACAATGTCCCCGTGGGCAGTCTGGACGAGGTATGGTTGTATGACGGCCATGCCCGAAAACTGGCGGATGAGGTGATTGCTTCGTGACTGAAATTTTACATACTTCTCTTGCTTTCGTGGTGGCGATTGCGCTGCTGATCGCGGTGCATGAATACGGCCACTTTTCAATGGCACGGCGACTGGGCATCAAGGTTGAAAAATTCTCTATCGGATTTGGTCCGGCGTTATTTTCATGGCGCAGCAGAGATCGGGAGGTGCTGTATGTGATTGCAGCGATTCCACTCGGCGGTTATGTGAAAATGCTCGGCGAAAATCCGGATGAGCAGGCCGATGATAAGCAGGAACAATTATCTGATGAGGATAAGGCCAGAGCATTTAACAATCAGCCGGTATGGAAACGCGCAGCCGTTGCTGTGGCCGGCCCCGGTAATAATTTTATCTTTGCCATCATCGCTTATATGATGGTGGGTTGGATCGGGCAGTCTGTATTGCCGACGATTGTCGGTGGCATTGCGCCAGCCTCGGTAGCCGAGCAGGCCGGGCTACAGATTGGAGACAGGATTGTGGCGGTTGGTGGCAGTCCGGTGCATTCATGGCAGCAGATGGAAGAAAAGCTCAAGCAGTTTGTCGGGAAATCAGCACCCCTTGAAGTGAAACGTGATGAAAGTACGGTTGCTATAGCACTGAGTCTGCCAACCCAGGGAAAAGATCCTTTACTGATGGATGTGGCTGATCAGGTGGCTGGCTTCAATCCGGGATTGATTGTGCGCATTGACGAAGTGATGGATGGTTCTTCCGCTCAGCGCTTCGGTTTACATAAAGGTGATGTGATCAAACAGATCAACGGCTGGCATGTCTCCAATGTGAGGCAATTTATTGAGCGGGTTAAAGCCAGTGCAGGCAAGCCCGTGGCGTTGGTGGTGCAACGGGATCAGAGTATATTGCAATTGAATGTGACACCTTCTGCGGATAAGGATAAACAGGGGCGGATGGGCGTCAAACTTGCTTCGCAATCGCTACATGGCAGTGAACAGTACAGTATGAGCCTGTTTGACGGTTTCAAATATGGTTTTGTTCGCAGCTGGGAAATGACAGAAATGACGCTGGGCGTGTTCGGCAAAATGGTGACATCTGCCATACCAGCCGATAATCTCGGCGGCCCGATTGCGATTGCGCAACTGGCGGGTAGAACCGCCGATATGGGGCTGGTGTATTTTCTCGGGTTTCTGGCCTTGATTTCGGTCAACCTGGGGGTATTAAATCTATTGCCCGTACCTGTTCTGGATGGCGGCCTGCTGGTCTATCTGGGGCTCGAAAAATTAAGGGGGAAACCATTATCACCCAAATTTTTGGAAATCACCCAGATGATGGGGCTGGTGTTGATTGTCAGCTTGATGATGTTTGCTTTTTATAATGATCTTTCGCGTTAATTCTGAGGGTAATATGTCAGCTTCGTTCACATTGAATGCAATCAGATCTCTGATCGCCGGTTTGCTGCTGGGTATGTTTGCAAGTCTGAGCGTTGCTATAGCTGCGGATTCACAATCTGTAGAATCTGGTGCAGCTGTCATTGTGTCCATTGATGTGCAGGGCAACCATAATGTGGAAAAAGAGGCCGTGCTGGCAAAAATGGGCAGCAAGGTGGGCCAAACGCTGGATCGCCGCCAGTTAAGTCGTGATGTGCGTAAATTGTATAAAAGCGGTTTCTTTTCTGATATCCATTTTGAAGGCATCAGGACGTCACGTGGCATCAAGCTGGTATGCCATGTCAAGGAATATCCTTTGATCGCCTCATTAAAAATGGAAGGCAATGATGAATTTCCAACCAAGGATTTACAGCAGAGAATGAAGCTGAAGCCGGGGCGTATATACAGCCCCAGATACATCAATGCTGATCGCAACAAGCTTAGAAAGGGATATTTGAAAAAAGGATATTATCAGGTTGGCATCGAATTTATTCCTACGGATCGTAAAGACGGGCGTGTGGACCTGCTTATACGGGTTCATGAGGGGAAAATTACACGCATCAACCGCATTCTCATCATTGGTAACAAGGCATTCAGTGATGCTGCTCTGCGCAAGGTGCTCGCTTCCAAACAGTCTGACTTGATGACCTGGTTTTCCGACCGGGATGTCTTTGATACCAAACGCTTTGGCGCTGATAGCCAGTTATTGCAGCAGTATTATCTGAATCATGGCTATCTGGATATGAAGCTTGATTCTCAACAAATCACCATGGAAGCGGATAAAAAGAGTTTTTCGTTGACCTTCAGTATTCATGAGGGAGTGCAATACCGTGTTGACAAAGTCGCCCTGCAGGGCGATCTGGTGCCGGATGAGAAAACACTGAAGAAGCTGATTACCCTGGAAGCCGGGCAGACCTATTCCTTGAATGATATGCGAGATACCATTAAAGCGCTTACCGCCCGAGTTGGTGATGAAGGCTATGCTTTTGCATCGGTGACGCCGCTGCTGGAACGGAATATTGATGATCATACCGTGGCGGTTACGTTTGATGTTGAGAAGGGCAAAGAAGTTTATATTGAACGGGTAGAAATATCCGGCAATGATAAAACAGAAGATAAAGTGTTGCGGCGGATGATAGATCAGTCGGAAGGGGCGCGTTACGCAGGAACACAGGTTGATCATAGTAAGGAAACACTAAAGCGGGCACCATATGTCGATGATGTCAGAGTGTCATTTCCGAAAGGTTCGGGCGATGATAAAGTTGATATGAAAGTGGATGTGACGGAAAAGAAATCTGGTTCAATATCAGGAGGCATCGGATACTCTCAACTCGAAAAAGTTATTCTTACGGCGAAGATTTCCGAAAAGAATTTTCTCGGTAAAGGATATCAAACTAGTTTGAATGGCCAACTGGGCAAGATCACCCAGAACATTACCGGCAGCCTGACCGATCCGTATTTCCTGGACAGCAATGTCAGTGCGAGCGTGAATGCTTTCAAAACACAATCAGGTGTGCAAACCACAGCTAATTACCAAACTGATTCCATTGGTGGTGGGCTATCTTTTGGCGTGCCGATCACCCATTATTTCAGCTATGGCATTAACTATCAGATCAACAGGACTACACTGTCCGGTGTGCCAGTGGGTGCTTCGCTATTCCAGCAGGCCCAGGTGGGGCGCCAAACGATTGGTGAGTTGACGCAATCGCTGAGCTGGGATTCCAGAGACCGGTTCACAGTAACCAGTAGCGGGCATGTTGATACATTGAGTATCGGTGTTGCCGGGCTTGGCGGGGTAAACAGGTTTGTGGAGGCCAGGGCGTCCAGCAAGTGGTATTTTCCTTTTGGCAAAGAAAAAAATATTGTGTTGCCGAAATTCAGTGAATTAAAAGAACCTGATACAATATCTGATGAAATACATGAGAAACTAAAAGAAGTTTCTCTGCAGGATTTGAATCCGCTGAACTTGTTTAGAATAAATTGGTGCAACGATCCTGAAACTCATGGAATTGATGGAATAAATTTTTTAGAAATACCAAAGGAAATAACGGGGATTAAGGCTAGAGTTATCGGTTTAGTCGGGAAATTTTTCCCAACCGGTGCTCATAAAGTGGGTGCAACTTACGGATGTCTTGCCCCGTATCTTGTTTCCGGAAAATTTAATCCTGAATATCACAAAGCGGTTTGGCCTTCAACCGGTAATTATTGTCGTGGCGGTGCTTTCAATTCTGCGTTACTCGGAGTTCATTCAGTTGCAATTCTTCCTGAAGAAATGAGTCAGGAAAGATTTGATTGGTTAAAAAACATTGCCGATGAAGTTTACGCTACTCCCGGTTGCGAAAGTAATGTAAAAGAAATTTATGACAAGTGCCACGAACTTGAAGCTAAAAGTGATGAATATTTAATATTTAATCAATTTGATCAATTCGGCAATGCCGTTTGGCATTATGAAATAACGGGTTACACAATTGAAAAACTATTTGGTCAAGTAAGAGAAGGAAAACAGAGACTTTCGGCTTATGTAAGTGCCACAGGCTCGGCAGGAACTATTGCTGCCGGCGACTATCTTAGAACAGTGAATCCGAAACTAAAAGTTGTTGCATCCGAAGCACTGCAATGTCCGACTTTGTTAATGAACGGATTTGGCGGACACAGAATTGAA